>NZ_JBRUHR010000002.1:0-270285 GCF_053206925.1 Streptococcus dentiloxodontae
GAAACTTCAAAAACTTTAAAACTAAAATTCTTATCGCTTTGAACATGCAAAGAGAGAGAACCAATCTGATTCTCTCTCGTGCTTAGTTATAAGTCACCCACTACAGTTGACAAAGAGCCTTTTTATTATTTCTTTTCTTGTTTGTAGAATTCTTTTAAGGCATCTTGCCAAGTTGGAATGACAAAACCAGTGGCCTTAGCCTTATCTAAATTCATCGTTGAATTCAGCGGGCGCTTAGCTTTGGCTGGAAAGGCAGATGAATCAACCGGCAGTACCTCAACAGAGGTATCTTTAAGAATTTCAACAGCGAAATCATACCAAGTTGTATCTTCTGCGGCATCATTTGATAGATGATAGTAGCCAAAATCTTTTTGATTTTCAGCCAAATAAGTCATAAATTCAGCCAAAGTACGTGTCCAGGTTGGACGTCCATGCTGGTCGTTAACAACAGTCAATTTGTCATGTGTTTTAGCCAAATTTTGCATGGTAAAGACAAAGTTCTTTCCATAATTGCCAAAGACCCAGGCAGTACGAATAATATAAAATTTATCCGCATATTTTTCAACATTTTCTTCACCCAAACGTTTTGTACGGCCATATTCAGTTTGCGGATCTGGCTTATCTGTTTCCAGCCACTCTTCTCCCACTGGCTTTTTACCATCAAAAACATAGTCTGTTGAAATATAGACAAGGGTAGCATCATACTTAGCAGCAGCTTTGGCTACATTTTCAGTTCCCGTTACATTGATGGCATAATCCAATTCCTTGCCCTCATCCTCTGCTGCATCTACTGCTGTATAGGCCGCACAATGGTAAACCAAACTTGGCTGTACCTGTGAAAAGACTTGTTCCACTTGCTCAGCTTTGGTAATATCCATTTCAGCAACATCTACTGCTACATATTCTTCATTGCGTTCGTCAAGTAAATAGCGGAGCTCTGTTCCGAGCTGACCATTAGCACCTGTGATAAGAATCATTGTCTTTACTCCTTCTGGGCAGTGCCCAATATAATAACTATTGCCTTTTTATTTTAACAAAAAAAGGGTAAACTTTCATCCCTTTTCTTTAATAATATAAACTGGACGTTTTTTGGTTTCCAGAAAAATTTTAGCAATATAGTTACCAATAATGCCCAGCGCCAGCAATTGCAAGCCACCAATAAACAAAATAATAGAGATTGTGGAGGCCCAGCCTGCAACAGGATCCCCATGAATAAGATAACGAATAATGATAAAGATAATGCTACAGAGTGAGATAACAAAAGAGCCTGCACCAGCCCATGTAGCCAGCTTAAGCGGTACCTCGGAAAAATTGATGAAACCATCAATCGAATAGCGCAAAAGGCTCCAGAACGACCAAGAAGTCTCACCAGCTACCCGTTCACGATTTTCATACGAAACGTAAGCTACATCAAAACCAACCCATGAAAACAACCCTTTTGAAAAACGATTGACCTCTTCAAGCTGCAAGATGGCATCAACGACCTGACGAGTCATCAAACGAAAATCACGAGCTCCGTCAACCATTTCAGTATCTGAAACCTTATTGATAATCCAGTAAAAACTCTTGGCAAAGAAAGAACGGATAATCGGCTCTCCCTTACGATCTGCACGGCGGGTGCCTACCACATCATGACCTTCTTGAATTTTGGCATACATTTCAATCAGAAGTTCAGGGGGATCCTGCAAATCGGCATCCATAACAGTTACCAAGTCTCCGTCTGCTGCCTCAAGTCCCGCTAAGAGCCCTGCTTCTTTTCCAAAATTACGTGAAAACGACAGGTAGTGAACATTATCAAATTCACGTGCAAGCTGACGCAAAATAAGTAAAGTCTTATCTTTGGAACCATCATTGATAAAATAATAGTTAAAGATTAGCTCATCGGCTAACTGCTGCTCAACCTTCTGACAGGCGTCTAAAAACGGGTGAAGTGTTTCTTCCTCGTTATAACAAGGAACGACAATACTAAGTGTTTTCATATTTCTAACCTAAAAGGCCTTGATAGTCAAAGCCTTCCTTTATCGAATTCCAAGTGCAATACGAGCATAGCGGCTCATTTTCTCAATAGACCAAGCCGGTGTCCAAACCAATTTTACTTCAGTTTTGGTCACTTCTGGAACATCTCTCATGACATCATGAATTTGATCTGTAAGCAGATCTGCCAGAGGACAGCCCATAGTCGTCAAGGTCATGTCAATCTCAGTATAACCATCTTGTTCAAAACGAATTTCATAAATCAAGCCTAAATTGACAATATCGATACCGAGTTCAGGGTCAATAACCATTTCCAAAGCTTCCAGAATACGATCTTTGATTTTGGCTACCTCTTCTTCTGTGTAACGTACTTCTGACATTAAATTCCTCCTCTTTCAAGCACCCGAAGCTGATTTATCTTAGTAAACAACCTTTTATTTTTCAACTTAGCAAACGCTGTTAACAGCTATATTTCTACATCAATCAGGTATTTAAAAACCATCTGTGTTTAAGATTTCCTTTTACAAGGACAGTTACATTGGGAACTAATCTAACATTCACTTCTTTACGCTTTAAAATGTTTTCCCAAACTTTCTGCAATTCAAAATAGCGTGCTGTCTAGCTAAGCTGATGGTAAGCGTGCTTATCAATCTTCAATAAAGTCTTTGAGTTGCTTACTTCGGCTTGGGTGGCGAAGTTTACGAAGAGCCTTAGCTTCAATCTGACGAATGCGTTCACGTGTAACATTGAAGACTTTTCCAACATCTTCAAGCGTACGCATTTTCCCATCATCAAGACCAAAGCGCAAGCGAAGAACATTTTCCTCACGGTCTGTCAAGGTATCAAGTACTTCATCCAATTGCTCACGCAGAACAACACGTGTTGTGTAATCCACCGGATTTTCAATGACTTCATCCTCAATGAAATCTCCAAGATGGCTATCATCTTCTTCACCGATTGGTGTCTCAAGAGAAACCGGCTCTTGAGCAATTTTCAAGATCTCACGTACCTTATCCGGTGTCATATCCATACGCTCTGCAATTTGTTCAGGCGTTGGATCCTGCCCCAATTCTTGCAGAAGATTGCGCTGCTCACGTACCAATTTATTAATCGTTTCAACCATGTGAACAGGGATACGAATAGTACGTGCTTGATCTGCAATAGCACGTGTAATGGCCTGACGAATCCACCAAGTAGCATAAGTTGAAAACTTGAATCCTTTAGAATAGTCGAATTTATCAACAGCCTTCATAAGACCCATATTCCCCTCTTGAATGAGGTCAAGAAACTGCATGCCGCGTCCAACATAGCGCTTAGCAATAGAAACAACCAAACGCAAATTAGCTTCTGCCAAACGCTGTTTAGCTTCAAGGTCACCATTTTCCACAGCAATAGCCAGTTCTTTTTCTTCTTCATTTGTCAAAAGCGGTACAACCCCAATTTCTTTGAGGTACATACGGACAGGATCGTTCACCTTAGCTGAATTAGAGCCCAGCAATTCTTCATCAGTCAGCTCTTCTGGCTGCGGTGCTTCAACGACATATTTTGAAGACGGATTGCCTTCCTTATCCGTAATTGAAATACCGCCATCAGTTAAACGTTCCAAAAGATCATCAATACCTTCGGCATCAAGGGTGAAAGGAATGACCAATTTTTCAGTGACTTCGTCATCCACCGCAACCCCGTCTTTCTTATGGTTGCGAATAAAATCAGCGACTTGGACATTAAAAGCAGTGTTTTGTTTTTTGGTTGCCATAGTTACTCCATCTCTCGTTTTTGACTGATGAGAGCCTGCAGTGCTTCTACTGCGGCATCTACATCACCATGATTGCTTGAATCTTTAATCTGTTTACTTTGCTTGCGAAGATCCTGCTGTTTTAAATAGCGGAGCCTTCGCTGTTCAATATCTCGAACTTCTTCTAAAGAGGTCTCTTCTGGGAGATTTTCCTCAAGTACTTGATAATAAGCTGACTGAACAGCCTCATCTAAATTGGTCAAGTCTACCGTATTAATCTCACCAGTTGCTTTTAAAAGTTGGTAAAGGACTTGTAATTCTGCTGTCTCAAAGGCAAAATCATCTTTCAGCAAAAACTCATTAAGAACCATGGGGTGATTGAGCATGCGATGAAAGAGTTGATTTTCAGCCCGCCTTAAAGCAGACAAGTGACGGCTGACAGCTGTGCTAAGCTGGACTTGCTGGGGTTCTTGATAGGAAGTTTCATTAGCAGACGCATTAATTTGACGGCGCTGCTTAAGCCGCTCATTATTGACCGCCTGCTCAATCTGAAAATAATCAAAGTCTGGCAGAAGCTCTGCTACTTTTGAAATGTAGGAATTTTGAGCAGTAATGGACGGTGATTTAGCAATGATAGTTGCTATTTTTTCCACATAGGCAATTTCAGCCTGTAAATTGTCTACATTCAACGGCTGCAGCTGACCTATCCAAAACTCCACATCAGAAATACGTGATTCTTTTAAGAGTTTTCCCAGCTCTTCTTCCGAATTCTTTTGCAGGAATTCATCAGGATCCATGTTGTCAGGAATACGAACAATCTCAACCTGAAAATCTCCCAATAAATCCAATGACTTAGCAATGGCATTTTGTCCAGCCTTGTCCCCATCATAAGTTAAAACAATCTTTTTAGTCAGCTTTCGCAGGTGATTAACATGCTCAGGGGTCAGTGCCGTCCCCATAGAAGCAACAGCATTGGCATGCCCTGAACGATAAGCCGCGATAACATCCATGAACCCTTCCATAAGATAAACTTCATGCGTTTTTTGAATGACCGGCTTAGCCTTATCCAAGTGGTAAAATTCATAAGATTTGTTAAAAATTTGAGTTGCCCGAGTATTTTTATACTTAGCCTGCTGGCTCTCTAAATCTTTTTCTGTCCAAATACGGCCTGAAAAACCCACTGTCTGGCCGTACTCATTGGTCAGAGGAAATATAATTCGATTTTGAAAGGCATCAAATATCCGATTATTGCCGGATAGATTAAAAAGTCCTGAATTCAGCAGGGTCTCTTCGTCATATTTTTTTGAAACGGATTGGTAGAGATAGTCTGTCTCATTTGGTGACAGACCAATCTGGAATTCTTTTAGCAAATCATCATTAAGGCCGCGATTGTAGAGATAAGCACGTGCGGATTCACCAATCTTAGTCGTCATCAAAACAGCATGATAAAATTTAGCCGCATCCGCATTTATCTGATAGAGTTTCTGATAAGGACTGGCCGTTCGTTCTGATTGACGGGGGCTTTCCACCTGCACAGCTATTCCCGCACGCTCAGCTAAAATTTTGACACTCTCTTGAAAAGAAATATTCCGATATTCTTCCAAAAATTTGAAAACATCACCAGATTTTCCACAGCCAAAACAGTGGTAAAACTGACGATCCTCAATGACGTTAAAAGAAGGTGTCTTTTCCTTATGAAAAGGGCAGAGCCCCAAAAAATGACGGCCTGTTCGTGATAAGCTGACAACCTCACCAATGACATCTACGATGTTAACGCTGCGCTTAATCTCGTCAATGACAGCCTTATCAATCGCCATCTCATCACCCCCAAAACCTCACACAATTGCATTACTTTTCATTATAACACTCTGTAAAGATAATGTAAAACAAAAAGTAGGCTGTGAGTGTGTCTGTTTTTGGGAGAAAATGAAAAATCATTAAGAGAAACGTAAATAAGACCGAAGCCACAATATTTTTCTTGCTTCAGTCTTGATTATACTGTCTCTTAATGATACAATATTTTTAAGCTGATTAAGCAAGTGTGTTTTGTTTAATCGGTAAGGCGGAAGGTGTTCGCGCACCTTTCGTCTTTTCTTCGTGTTTTTAGTTAGCTTTATTATATCATAATGAGATTCTATTGCAAGCATTTGCTACAAAAAATTACAAGAAACCTTATAAAATCAAGGTTTTTTTGTTTTCACTCTAGCTCATCTACCAGACTCTCCCCGTATCTTGGTTTAACTATTGACCGTCTAAGATGGGGAAGTGTGTAGTCTGATTTTGGGGCTTGCAAAAACTGACCACTGAAATTGCCTTCCTGGTCTTTTATATTTTGATAGGTTTTTCGCCACTCTCCAAAAAAGAGATCTCTCAACTTTCCTTCATGGCTTAAAAGAATGGTTTGGCTCATATTATCTGCGCCTTTTTTACTCCAATACATGCCCCTATTTTTCATCCGATACGTGATTTTGCGATGCTGAGACTCCATGATGCCAATACCGCTTGACGAAAGACCAACCGATTCAGGGCTTTCTGTGTATTTAAAATTTTTTATCAGTTGCCGTTTGAAACGCTGAAAGGCTTCTAATTTCTCGTCTGTATCAATCAATGACTCAGCAGTGTCTAGCACTGTCTTCAGCTGTCCTCTATCCCG
Organism: Streptococcus dentiloxodontae; assembly: GCF_053206925.1. NCBI lineage: Bacteria > Bacillati > Bacillota > Bacilli > Lactobacillales > Streptococcaceae > Streptococcus > Streptococcus dentiloxodontae. Next base: position 6,363 of record NZ_JBRUHR010000002.1, read on the forward strand.
ATTTTTGAGTGCCTGAAATGCCTGCTTAGTGAGTTCTGAAGGAAATGGTCTCAGCTGTGTCTTAATAGCTTGGTTCACGTGAAAAGCATCCCAAAAATGAAAATGCTCTTTTGGTCTAAAACCACTGACGAGCTCCCTGAAGAAATTAGGAGAATACCCCTTCCCACCGTCTGAGTTGGTTATAATGACTGTCTCAGGGGTTAGCTCAAAGCGTTCTGTAATTAAATCAAGGAGCTTGTCTTTGACCTGATGATAGTGTGTCGATACTACCTCAAATTTATCCATCAGGACATTTCTATTGCCTTTCTTGCTTCCTGTATGGACAACAAAATGACTGAGTTCTACGGACTTCCCCTTCTTGTCAGGTGTTGACTGTTTGACCCAAACGCCATCACCTTCAATATAAAGCTTTTTTGCCTTGATTTTAGTTGAGTGATCCGCTGATCTGTCTGCTGATAAGGAGTCATAATCTGCTTTATCCTCTAGGAGCTGACCTGCGACATTGAGGGCATGCTGAACGGTATTTTTGGTGATATAGATTTTCTTGAGCAGTTCCATGACCTCAACCACTTTCCGATAAGGCATATCGTTAGAAAGTCTTGTGATTTGGTACAAGAGTTCTTGTGAAAACCTGACACGAGGTTCTAGTCCAAGCTTTTCATCTACTGGGATTCTGACAGTGTCCCCCTTTTTCCATCTGCTTCTTGAAAAAGTCATCTCTCCAAAAGAGAAAATGACTGTCCGTTCCTTTTGATTGATTCTCTTGAATCCTTGTGCTCTCATACTTGGCGCAATAGATCGCTCATAGTCTTCAATCATCTTCAGGAATGATTTTTGATTATCTGTTCTCAAACGTTCTGAAAAAGTTAACTCATCAAGCATCATCTCTTCTCCCTTTTCTTACAATACGCCTATTATAGCGAAAATCAAAGCAAGAAAAAAAGACCTCTCCGTTTGGAAAGGTCAGTACAACAATATTTATATTTATCATGATTTTTATATTGGTTTTAATAGTTATTTATATAGCTATTAAAATCATGATGATTATTCTTGATACCGTTCAATCCAGTCATCAAGGAAAGTAGAAGCTCCGCTATATCCTGATGCCTCCGCTATTCTATCCAGCTTCTCTCGATTTTGTGGTTTCAGAGTGAACTGATAAGGAAATTTAGTCTTTCCTGAAGGGCGACCAGCTTTTCGACCTCGCTTCCTCTGGGGCTTAGGGTCTTTCAAGTTTTCCTGAAGGACTTTGCTGATTTTTTCTTTTTTGGATTCAAAAGCCATGGCATACCTCTTTTTAATAGTGATTTTTATAGATATAAAAATAGTGATATAAATAATGATTAAAATTAAGCCTTGTCTGTGAGTTCCTGAAGCTGAGTCAGTGTCTCAGTTAAGCCCGTGAAGAAAGCCTTATGTTCACTCTTCAAGGCTGAGTCAAACATCATATCAATAACCGTCTCATCTTTCGTTGCACGATTAAACAGTTCCTTTTGAGGAATTAAACCAACAACTGACTTATCATCTTTCAGAGCTTCTAACAGCTCTTTTGATTTTGCCGTATTGTGCTTAATCATATTGGGTAAGAAATAAAGTTGTGCTGTAATCAGTGATTCACGACTAGGACGGATAATCTCCGTTTTACGGTATTGTTCTAGGCGAACTTCTAAATTCTCCTTCGCTTCAAAAGCAAAATCACTAGGTATGATTGGGCTAAAAAGCGTGTGACTAACCGCAATCGCATTTCTTGTGGCAATCCCAAAATCAGGACGACAATCTAAAATAACATAATCGTACTGGTCAAGATTTTTTGACTCAAGATTATCCCCTAACCAGTCATACAGATACATATTTTGATTAGGGTCGGTTTCTAGCTTTCTTTCTGATTCATCCAATTTCATTGACCCAGCAATCAAGTCAATATTGGGAGCAACAGATAAGATAGCCACATCATCTGAACCAGCAAAAACATTAGCAACAGTTGACGTATCTTCATAGACATCATAGAAATGAGTTAAATTGCATTGGTGGTCTAGGTCAATAAATAAGACCCTGTAACCTTTACTAGCTAGATACTGGCCATTTAGAAGGGCTAGGGTGGTTTTCCCAACACCTCCTTTAATGGCTACAAAACTCATGAGTTTCATTTACCATCCCCCTTTAATTCGAACACAAAAACCGTCGTAATTTATCCAATAAATATTATTAATTGTGTCTAGTTGCGAATTAGGGAATTTCTCCTTAAAATCTCTAATTTGTTTATCAGATTGAGCAGTAAGTATAACAAATATGTCAGGATTTGAGATAGTTCTTGCAACTAGATCAACAAATGATTTATATTCAGGAGTGTCCTCAAAACGATAGTAACAAAACGGTATAAAAAATTCATCAATAACCACTAACTGTTGTGCTGATGCCTCATCATGTATGGCTGTGTTATTTATTTCTTTTAATTTTTGTACAAAACAGGATAGTAAATCAGAATCAATTGGTTTCCCATTTTTTTTTAATATATCAATATGAATTATGTGGTACTTGTCCCGAACAAGTTTATCATTCATAAGTTCTTTTAAAAAATAGGTTTTTCCACAACCCGCACGACCCATTAAAATAATATTCTTCAGAAAATATTTACTCTCATTAATCCATGATAGATAAAACTCATCATTTGTAGTAGTTTCAAAATCCATTTTAGTCTCCTTTTTTATTTTTATTATAATATAAATCACTATAAAAATCAATATTAAAATAGATATTTTTATCAATATTTTTATATTGATTTTAACCACTATCTTTTTATACGGTGCTTTTCACGATACCGTCTAAAAGTACGCTCGTTGATACCTGTTAGCTTTGCCACATCCTTTCCTTTAATAGCTACAAAACTAATAAATTTCATTTTCCGTTGTCCTCCATACTATTTAATCCTGAAAACTTAGCACATACAACAATAATATTGACCACAAAGAAAGGAACACCCCATAAATTTTCCAGAAGATAGAAACAGTTAAAATGGGCAATAACCTTTCTCCACCATCAATAATTTGTATTACAAAATCAGGAAAATTCCAAAAGAAAGCAAAAAGTAGTGTTATAACAAACGGTACAGTGAATGTTAAAACCACTATAAATATAGTTTGTTTAATTTTTTCTTCCATGAACTTTAATGATTTCTCCAATCTATTTCTATACTCTTATTATAATATAAATCACTATAAAAATCAATATTAAAATAGTTATTTTTATCAATATTTTAATATTGATTTTAATCACTATCTTTTTACACTGTATTTCTCACGATACCGTCTAAAGGTACGTTCATTGATACCTGTAAGTTTGGCCACATCCTTATCTGACATGCCTGAAAGGTAAAGATTAAAAGCATGTTTTAATCTGCTGTCATCAGCTGAAAAGAGTGCCTTCCGTCCCTGATATTTGCCTTGTGTTTTTGCAATAGCTATCCCTTGAGCTTGACGTTCCTTAATTTTTTGGCGTTCTGCTTCCGCCTGGTATTTCACTATTTCCAAGATCAGATTATTAAGCAACAGTCTAAGGTTGTCATCCTGAATCCCATTCAAGGTTGGAAGACCTAAAACTTCTAGCGTTGCTCCCTTAGATTGGATGGCATTCATGACTTGTGTTAATTCCTTGTTATTTCTTCCCAGACGATCTAATTCTGTCACAATGACTATATCTCCCTCTCGGAGATAAGACAACATTGCTGCTAACTGAGGGCGGTCTAGTGTTCTTCCTGATTCCTGATCAGAGAAGATCTTGTCAACGTGCTTCAGTTGCTCTAGTTGCCTGGCTAAATTTTGGTCAGTTGAACTAACCCTAGCATACCCGATTTTTGCCATTTTCCGCCTCCTATTTTGCCTAACCCTATTGTCCGTCTGTTTATCCCTTTAAAATCAAGAAAAAGGAAAGAGGCCAATAGGCTATACCACATTGTCCTCATCCCTGGTTAACGTTCTAACCCCTGCTCTTCTTCTCGCTGGCGCTCCTTGGCATTGTCTTTGACTTCTTCATAGGTTTCAAAGTTGGTCATGATTTCTTCATACCTCTCCCTGAGGCTGTCACGTTCGACTTGAATCTCAAGAACCTCTTTCTCCAATTCACTCAAGGTCATTTGTGGTGCCAGGCCATTCTCAAGCAATACCTGACGGGTCACGTCGGTGTGTTCGCTACCGTCTAATTCTGAGATGGAGGCCAAGACTCGGTTAAGGGTTGCTAGGCGCTGGTCCAATCGATCGAGACTGTCCTCGGTTTGGTCCAGCTGCTCATTGAAACGGTCGCTCAATTCTTCAAATTGGCTGCCATCGGTCACGTCATAGGCCACCAGGAACTCAAACTCTTTGATGAGATGGTCCAGGTCATTGAGATGGTGATGACGTCTGACGATATACTCTCCAGAGGCGTGAGCCAACTGCTTGACTAGGGTGTCCCCTCTCATAAAGCGATTATTTTCTGAGTGGTCAGGGTTGATGAAGTAGAAAAAGTCAGAGTGCTTGATAAAGACTTCAAAGTCTCCCTCCTCGGTCTTTTCGACTTGCCGATAGGGAATTTTTATCGTCCCCGTGTTACGCAAGCCATAGTCCACCTGCAGGTAAATCCCTGTTTGACTTTCTTCACTGACTTGGTCCTTTTTGACAAAGAGGCGCATTTCAAAATCATCCGCCTTATCCGCTTGTTCCTGATCATACGCTTGCTTGATGTCCTCCAGGGAATATGCGGCCTCATTCTTGGACAAACGCTCTGCAATAGCAGCCATAGAATACCGCCCACGTTTGGACAAGGTCGAGTCCCTGGTGTTACGTTGCTGGTCACGGTCCAGGAGCTTATACTTGGCATACTTACCCGAAAAATCCACCTGCAGGTTAAGCACTTTGGCCTTAGCTTTGAAATCTTCCAGGTTGAGGGATTGTTTGAGGAGAAACTCTAAACGGGATTTGATGTCTAGTTTATAGACGGATTTTTTCTGGTAAGCAGCGTAGGCCTTGTGGTCAAAGACAGCTGCTTTTGGTTCAATGATTTTGGCACCTGCTAGGTCTGCATGCTTGTCCGAAATTTTCTCCAGGCTCTTCTTGGTGCCTTTTTGCCAACGAAATTTTTTCAAGTCTACGTTACTGGTGGCATTGAAAATAATGTGGTTATGGATATGGTCCTGGTCCATGTGGGTGGCAATAACAAAGGAATGGTTACCACCTGTCAACTCCATAACCGTCTGCCGACCGATGGCGTGAATTTCCTCCGCTGATAGATTGTCTTCAGGCGAAAAAGACTGGATGATGTGGTGAGCTAAGACCCCTTTTCCTGTGACCAGGTCCGATTGTCTATCACGTCCCATCCGTCTATCAGCCAACTGTTTGGTCAAGGTAAATTCAACGTCTGCAGCTTTGAGATTGGTCACGTCGTGTCCTGAAATGAGTTGTTGCCCAACTTGACCATCACGAACGATGAGGGGAAAATCAAAGTCCCCAGTGACCTCTGGTGAGATGGTCTTGGCGTCGTTTAATATGTACTGGATGGAGCGTCCTAGTCCCGCAGAGGTTTTGATTTGATGGACTTTCGTTACAACCATGTCTCTTGCTCCCCTAAGGTTTTTTTGACTTCTTTCAGGGTCTCTGTCATCAGGCCTCTGATGTCTTCCAACTGGGTTAAGACGTCTACCAGCTGCTCAGGAGATATGCTGCCGTCTGTGTTGGCTACCCGTGCGATTTGGTTGACGTTGGTCCCGATACGGTTAATCTCTGTCTGCAGTTCCTGCAGCCCCTCGACGTTGACCACCTTGACCTCTCCTGTCAAGAGCATAGTCCTGGCAAAACGGGAAAAGCTGGTCAAGCCTGAGTCTGCCAAACGGGTCTTGATAGCTTCATTTTCTGCTTCATCGACAAAAAATCTCTTCAAAATAGGTCTGCTTCGTTTCGCTTCTTCATTGGTCATTAGATTGGTCCTTTCTAGTGCTGAGCTGCCCCAGGGTGGGAAAGGTTTCCCCTTCGGGCAAGCATAGCATTTGTGGCTACAAATGCGAAAATAGAAAAGATGAGCAGGTCTTTCAGCTGCCACCTGGGCACCTGAAAACCGACTCAACTTGTTCTAACTTTGGGGAAACCCCAAGCCCCTTTTGAGGTGTGCGCTGCACACCTATCTGGTCACTTCTCTGCGAGAACTGACCAAGGGACGTCCCCTAATCGGGGACTAATATTCACCTGAGAGGAGCTGGTGATGGAGCACTTGATACTCCACATCCGTGACTCGTTCCAGGTAGGCGATGGTCCGTAAGTAATCTTCTACCAGGTCATCATCTGCTCCCTGGAGGGTTGCCACATCCTGCTGGAGTTGGGCAATCATTTCTGTGCGGCTAGCATTTTCCAAGCTAGGATTAAGGGTGGTTGTTACCTCACCTCTTGTCATTTCTAGGTCGTATAAGGTACTTAAGAGCACGTTAGTGACGGTTGTCATCATGGTCATTTTTTCCTTCCTGTCGTTTGCGTAAGGAACGCTTCAGCAAGTCGCCAGGCGTCGTCATTTGTCGCTCTCCCTCTGGGAGGTCTCCGCCTTTGATTGGGGCGATGACGGCGTCTGACTTGATAACTTTTTTGACGCTGATTCCTCTTTGGTTTTCTCGGATAAGTTGCTAGCTTTATCGGTGCTAGCCTCTTTAAAGGAGTTTAACTTGTCCGTGAATTTGTCTTGAGTGACCTCTTGATTGAGGTGTTTTTCCAGCTGGGTGTCAATTCGTTCAATCAAGGAGCTGGCTTCTTTCTGAACGATTTTGAGTTGGTCTTCCAAGTCTTTTAGTCCCTGTTTGTCCTGAGACCAGCTGGCCAAATAACCAAAGGAATACTCACTCGTATCAAAGCCATAATGATTGGTGACGACGTAAGCGACGGACTCTGCTTGAAGTTCGGCAGTGCTGTAGCTGGTAATATTTTCAGCGACAACTTCAGGGTTATGGAGGTCAGAGTGAGCCATCTCGTGGAAGAGTGTCTTGAGGGTCTGTTGCTGGGACATGCCAGGCTTGAGGAAGATTTTATTTTCCTGCGGGAGATAAACCCCGTTAGCGTCCAAAGTCTTGTCAATACTAATTGGAACCCCGTTAGCCAGTGACACGTCACGGGCAGAACGGTAGAGGGCCGCATAGTTATCCATGGTTCCCTCAAGTTCGTTAATCATCTTGGGAAGATCCTTACCTTCGGTTTGAGACACGTCAAACACAGGGACCAAAATGAAACGGGTATAGGTTTCAGGTTTCCCATCTTTGTCCAAAATGGGGTCACCATTTTTATCTTTACGGGTCACTTTTGTGGGTGCCCAAATCCTAAGAGCCTTAGACCCTTTGATGACCGAACGGTCAAAATCAGACTTCCATTTTTTGAAGGAAGTTACCAAAGAAACGTCTTTATCCTGTGCCATAAGAAGCTGGACATTGTTGAAAGAGTATTTCGGAAACTTAGCCATTGTCTGCAAAAAGGTTTTGTATTGGTCTGATTGGAAGAAATCCCTGACCCCTTCTTTCATGTGTTTAGAGAGGGCTTGCGTGTCCTTGTTGGCAATCATTTCTGAGACGGTTTGCGCTGCAGCGTCATCTGTGAAGGATGACACTGGCTGACTTGGTCCCAGGTGGACCGTGTCAACTTGAGGCGCTGGAATGGTTTTCTCAAGGGTCTTTTCCAGGTCTTCCGTCACGGTAGCTGGTTGAGATGATTGAGCTTTTGGTGCGTCTTGTTGCGGACGTCTCAAAGCGCTCCTAAACTCTTGGAAACGGTCGGACAAGCTGCGACGTCGAGGAGCTGGTTCTTCCCTAGACTGGACAGGTTCCAGGTCTCCACGGGTCAGCACAGACAGCATTTCAGCCCCGTTATCTTTGACGTATTCGTCGTTGATAGAAAGCTGTTCTAGCTGTCCATCTTTTTCTCGGTAAATCCCCAAGATAGCTTTATGGTCCTTGGTTGCAATGTCTGTCTTCAGGCCTCCCTTGACCTTCTGGAGAGACACAGGGTAAGAATAATCTCCCTCTTGATTTTCTTCTGTCCGAAAGGCCAACAGCAAATCTTCATCATCAGATTGAATGGCTTTGGAAACGTCGATACGCTCAAAGCGCTGCAGATCCTGGAGCTGGTCAAAGTAGAAAGACTTGGCATTGACAATAGACTTGATGTTAGGCAAGACCCCCAATTTCTTAAAGGCATTGTTTTGATTAGCAATCAGGATATTGTCAAAATGCCCTTGACCGTCTGCCAGCTTATCTAAAACCTGGCTGGCCGTGAGGGACGTTTCCACAGGCTGGACGCCTGTCAGGTGAGCAAAGTGGTGCTTTTCAAAAGTCAGCTTGACCACTTCGGTGTCTTGGCCATCGATCACGAAATAGTGAACGTTGCTATCTGCCAGGGTTTCTCGATACCAGTGAGACACCTCCTGCAGCATACCAGCATAGTTGTTGAGCTTGGCCAATTCCTTCTCTGTAATCACATGATAGCCAGGACGTCCTTTTGACAAAGGTGTTTGGTCTGTGCTAAAATGTAAGTAAGGAAGGGACACCGTCGGGTGACTGGTAACAGTTTGCTCAAAGGTATCACGTGGTGATACGGGTGTGGGACTGCCTTCAGCTTCGGGCTGTAAAGACCCCTTACTTGCATCGGTCCCTTCAAGAGAAAGCTCCTGGTCTCCAGGGGCTTTTTCTATGTCCTTTGAGCTATCTAATGATGGGTGATTATCTGCCATGACTTGGTTTCCTTTCTGGTCTTTCAGGTAATCATTCCAGTCTGTTTTGGTCTGTCCTTCCGCCAAGGGAGGTAAGTCAGCCAGGACTGGGATAGTTTTCGCCTGCAGCCGTTCGACAAATTGACGCCCTGCAGCGTCATTGTCAACGGCCAGCGTGAGAAAGTCTGCTGGGACCTCCTCTGTTAGATAATTCGTCAAACGGGCCGTATTTTCCAAAGCATGCCAGGTGTTTTCGTTGACCTGGTAATTCTTACCCTCTTTCTCTGCAATCAATTCCATGGTATAGCGGCTAACGGTGCCCTCTTTGAGGCCATCCATAGCAACCAGTCGGACATCCTGCAGCAGGTCCTTATGTGTCTCATAGTAGGACATGAGGTCAATCGGTGCCTCCGCAAAGACAAGACGTTTGGGTTCCCCAATATCCACGTGCATGCCTCCAAGGCCATCAGAGGCTCTGAGAAGCCGTTTAAGCCGTCCACGTTCGTGAGACTCAGGATGAGACTCAATGCCCTGCAGAGAGGCCCCTGTGACCTCTCCGTCACGGTTTAAGGTCTTAAAGACGACAATAGGCTCCCTTAGGTCTCCCGTTTTAAATTGAGCTTCTGCCAGGACGCCTTGACGCCCAAAGAAATTGATGGTCTCATCAGACAAGCCTCTTTCTTGGGTCAAGTAAGCTCTAGCCCTGGTAAAGTCCGCATTTTCATAGGGCGTCAGGCGATACTCAAAGGGCTCACTCTTGACGGCTGCTGCTTCAAAAGTCTTAAACTCTCCTGTCTCCAGGTATTTCTTGGCAGCTCCAAAGGAAACCTTTTCGCCTGTCTGTTCCTCTCGGATAGTCTGTACCAGGTCAAAGACGTCGCCGTGTGTGCCCCTGGAGTACCAGGAAAAAGTGTTTTTATGGGTATCAATCTGGAAAGAGTCGTGTTCTTCCCATTGGTAATAACGGCTGCTTTCTTGCTTCAGGGTCATGCCCAAGCGTTCGGCCACGTCGATGATAGACAGTTGCTTGAGGTCTTCAATGCTGGCCATAAGTGTCTCCTTTCACGGTAAGAAAGGCGTCGATATGCTCCTGGAGTTGCTGATAGACCCGTTTAGACGGTTCAATCAGAGCCACTTCTGTGACCTCTTCGCCTTTAGGATAGACAAAGAGGTAGTCCGCTAAGACCAGGTAATCCTCATAGGAGACCTGCTTGAGGCTTTCTCGCACCAGAAGGGTACGGATGGTTTCATCCGTCGTTCCTGGAGTGATAGCGCCACTTAAGGCCATCTCTCGGATGACGTCGATGACAATAGGGGTGGGGAGGTGTTGCTCGATACCGTCCAGAAAGCCGATACCGTGTCCTTGTGTAGTCATAAATTGCTCCATTTCTAAGCGGTGAGTTCTGTCTGATTCCAAGGTAAATCCATATCAGTAACCGCTGCTCGGTCGATGATTTCCACGTCGGAAACAACAACATTTTGGTACCATTCTTCAATATCGGTCATGGTACGCTCATAGTGATACCACTTGCCATCACCTGGTCCTTCTGAAATCTCCGCATAGTGTGGGTGGTTTTCCAAAGGGTAACGACGGTCTTTATAGACATTCTGCTTGGAGACAAAGACCAGGGCTTCATCCCCACCAATACGGGCGATTTCATCTGGCGTCATCAAGTCACGACCGATAGAGGACGTGGTCACAGATGAGGAACCATTTTGAGCGTTGTAGGTTTGAGACGAATTGTCTTGATTGATGGTCTGTTTCCCTGCACGCATAGAGTAGTATTCCATGGTTTCCTTATCTTGGGTCCCCAAGTAGATGTGGGTCCCACTGTTATTAAAGAGGGTTCGCCACTGGTCTCCATAGAGGGCCTTCATTTGGCTGATAGCCTGGATAAAGATAGTCATGGACTGCTCACGGGAACGGATGGAAGATTGTGACTCGGTCACGTTCATGAGTTTCCCTAACTGGGCAAACTCATCCAGAAGATACCTGAAATGAATCAGGTTCTCTGCCTTGACCGTCGGATGGTTCCCTCTGAGGACCTTGTCCGCTTCAGCTGGCAAGACCCTGAAACAGGTGACAAAGAGGAGATTGGCGATAAAGTTATAGGCGCCATCAGCCTCTGGGATGGCCACAAAGACAGCTGTCTTTTCGGTCTGCCACTTCTCAATTTCCATGGTGTCGTGGGCAATGATTTGGCGGACAGCAGCATGGTCAAAGACGGAGAAACGACTGGCTGCAATGGCCAAGACAGACATAAGGGTATTGCCACCAAAGTTACTCATAAAGAGGTTGAATTGCTTGCAAGCATAATTACCTGGAAGGTCTTCCTCCAAGGCGGCAAACATGAGCTCTACAGGACTTTCAACGTCAGGATTTTCACGCTTCAGCAAACGCAACATATCTGTGACCTGGGCTAAATTTGGCTCATAATTACCCTTGACCTTGCCATCAAAGTAGAGATAGCCGATTAGAGCCCGAATCAGGAAGGCTTCTGCCTGCGCCCAGAAATCTTCGCCTTTGTTATCACTACGCTGAGTCGCCATGATGAGGGCTTCAGCCACTCGATCGATGTCATTCTCAGAGGTCATGTATTGAAAGATGTTAAAGGTGTCACTGTTCTCCAAAGAAATCAAGTCTAGAACCTTAACGGTGTAGCCTTGTTCCTCCAGGAGCTTTCCTGTCTCAAAGACAGTCAAGCCTTTAGGGTCAGTCATAGCAAATGAAGCGTTTAGTTGCATGATATTAGGTTTCCCAACAGAGCGGGTTTTCCCGTCCCCTGGAAGACCAATAACCATGACGTTTTTATTGACCTGGTAAAGATAAGGCAGACGTTTGTTGTAAAGGCCCATTTGAGCATGCTCAGAGAAAATCATGTTATGGGATGGGTCTTCATCCTCATAGCGTTTCATCTCTTCCGTCGTCGCAAAGCGTGCAGACCCGTGTTCTTCCTGGTGACGATAGACGCCCGTCTGACGACGTCGAAATGCCATGAGAAAGACAAGGAAAGCGACAGCTACCCCCAGACCAGCTGACCAAAGGTTAAACTGCAGGTCAATCCAAGCCTTCTCAGAGAAATGGCTCATCATCCAGCTAAAACGGCCAGTCCCCAAGGGGTCAGCCATCGAGGAGGTATCAGGTGCCGCTTGAAAGAGTTTCACCAGCCAATGAGTCAGGTAGAAGGCTACCAGAGCAAAGATGAGATAAGGGACTTTGGAACGTTGATAGGTAACTTCTTCTGTCATTTAGAGACGTCTCCTTTCGTTTTTTCTTTAGCAGCTGATTTGGTTTTGTTAGCTGCAGCCTGAGCGGCCAGTTCGTGCGATTGGTTTTGGAAACGGGCCAATTTGTCCTCTAAACTCATGTTCTGAGGACTCTTGGCCAAGCGTTGGGTCAATTTTTGGCCTTCTCCTGGTGTTGTGAGCTGGTCCACGGTCCGCTCAAAGGCTTTCTCCACCAGGGCTCGGTCTTTGGCCTTGAAGAGCATATCCACCTTACCATCAGGGCGTTTTTCAAAGGCTACTCCGATATGGAGCTCTTTCATATACTTTTTGAGTTGGTTCAGGTTCATCTCAGAGCTGAGAAAGGTTTTGATGTCATTTTGCCCTTTGGCAGCAGCCAGCTTGTTCCAGCTAGTTTCTCCTGCAAAACGTCGATTAGCGATAACGTCACGGGCAAAGTCTTTTCCTTCGTTAGCCACGTAAAGCATGGACTTGAGAAAGACTTCTCCAGTGAATTTGCCTAGGTCTAGCATACGACGGGCGATTTGTTCTTGGTCCATAAGGTCTCCTTTTTAGGCTATGCAAAAAGCAGCTCCTCTCTTTGAAGCTGCTTTTGAGTGTGATGAATTAAGCTTTTAAACGGTCCTTGAGGGCAACGGCAAGAGCACTCAGAAGACTGGTCAGGCCAAGACCTGTCAACCAAGGACTGGTCTCGCTACCTGTATTTGGCAGGGTTGCGGTCTCGCCTGTGCTGGTTTGACCAGAAACCGTGCCATCATCATTGACCGTCCAACCCACCGCTGCAGCGTCAACCGTCTGTGTGGTGCCAGTTGTGGTGTCTTCGACAATCACTTGACCGTTCGTGGTACCGACAATAGTCTGACCTGAAGCTGTTTGGACTGGTGTCATAGTTGCTGCTGCAGTGCTGCTTGACGTATCGCCTGTTCCTGCTCCAGAGGAAGCACCCTGACCTGTTGAGGGAGCAGGCGCTGCTTGTGTGCTGTCTGCAGTCGTCGTGCTGCTGCTTGTTGTGCTATCTGTACTGCCAGCGGTTGACGTGCCATCCCCTGCAGGTGTCGTGGTGCTGGTATCTGTACCAGAATCTGTTGAGCTGGTGTCTGTAGTTCCAGAAGCAGGGTCAGTTGGTGTGGTCGCCGTGCTGGAGTCTGTTCCTCCTGCGGTTGTGCTGCTGTCAAAAGTTCCTGTTCCTGTGTCTGTTCCCGTTGTTGGGGTTGTGGTACTGCCATCAGTAGCTGCTACTGCAGAATCAGACCCCGTCACCAGGGCTGCAGAACCTGTGTCCGTTGCTGGTGTGGTAGTGTCATCCGCAAAGCTTTTAGGGGCAAGCAGCAAAGCTGAGAAGGTGATGGCTGTGATAAGGGCTGCTTTTGTTGATTTATGTGCTGTCATGGTGTTTTCCTTTCTGGTGCTCTATCCTAAGAGCTCTTGTGTTGCTGTGGGTGTGCTAGTGTTAATCTAAATAATTCGCCATCTCAGGCTCATCTGTTACCAGGTAGCCATAGGTCGAGGATTCGTCTGCCGTGACCTCAAAGGTGATAAGTTGAGGTTCTGCAGAACCCTCATCCGTTCGGTAGGAGACGACATAAGATAACTCATAGGTGTCTTTGTTGGTGTGAGTGACTGCCTCCAAAATCACGGATTGGATGGTGCCTGAAGGCAAGTCCCAATCACGAGACTGACGAGGACTTTCGACAAACTCCGTCAGGTTGTCCGTGTCCCCTGAGAAATAGTTAGGGAGAAAGAACCGAGTGAAGACATCCAGCTGATGTGCTTCCTGGCTTTCTGTTTGGACGCTGGTCACACTTTCCTTAAGGGAAGATAGGGTGCGGCTTTGTTGCCAATTTTGAAGGCCTAGGAAGGCCGTTAGCCCTAGGGAAGCGACCAAACCAAAGGTCAAGAGGCTTAACCAAAGTGTTGGGGCCTTACCTGCAGGAGCTGCTCCTTGAGGTGGTGTTGGTTTTGAAGCTTCTGAAGCTGATACTTGTTCAATAGCTGCAGGCACTGGTTGAGGTGTTGGAGCCTCCGAAACGACTGGAGCTTGTGAGGTAATAACTGGAGCAACACTTTCTGAGCTAACCTGTGATGTAGGCGGTGCTGAGAGAGGCTCTGTGAGCTCATTTCGTTGAGATTCCTGGACAAGTGCCTTCCTATCGAGCTTAGGTTTCCTCTCCTTGCGCAAGCCAAAGCCTCGCTTTTTGGTTTCTTCTTGACCAAAGCCAAGCAAAAGCGCATCCGCACGTCGAGGGTCTGGTAAGGTAAGGTCTTTAGAAGCCAGGACACTGCCGTCCTCAGTGATTTGAGACACTACTAGACTGGCGGTGTCTTGCTCATGGCTGCAGCGAACATTTTCACTGTCTAGGTAATTTAACAATTCATCACGATCCTGGAAGACGACTTCTTGTCTGGTGACTTGGTTGGTCAATTGAAACATAAGCGGTCCTCCTTAGGAGTGATGAGGCGTCAAGATGAGCTGTTCAATTTCCTCCAGGGACTTGCCGCCTTCTTTTGCAAGAGCGGTCAAATAATCTGCCAAGAGATTTTGATTGAGGGTTTCTTGAGCGGTCATCTTAGCCTCAAGGTCTTGAGCTTGTTCCTGGAGTTTCTCCAGTTTCTTTAGCCCATCTTCGTAACGTTTTTTCTGGTCTTGCCAGGTGATTTTTTTAGCCATGTCTGGCTCCTTTCTTATTCTTCGTCGCTAGTCGTTAGGCTGCCATAGTCAGCGCTGCTGGTGGTGCCTTCCGTGTTTGAGGTCAAGATGATGGACTCCATCTTATTGACCAGGTAATCCCCGTCTTGCTCGACATAGGTCAAACGCAAGGTAGCTTCATTGACCACGTCAGTCTGTGCGTCGTCATAGTTGTCTTTTTCTGAAAGCAGGGTATTGGTGTATTTGACTTGAATCAAGACCACTAGGTTCTCTTCGTCAATGTAAATGGTGGCGTCTTGGTATTCAAAATCCACCACATAGCCTTTATAGGCTTGGTTCTGCGCTTCTTCCTCCAAGCTCACTTGCTGGTTGTAGAGCGAGTCCGTCATAAAGGGTTTGTATCTGGAGCGATTTTCTTCCAGGTCTTTCTTGGTGTAATAGGCCACCAAGAACTCCTCAATCGTCTCACGTGTCAAGGTCTTATCGCTGGTCTCCTCCGTTGTGCTAGCCTTGGTTTCAGTCTCACTCTGCTCTGATTGGCCAATCTGGCCAAGACCAAAGCCTAGAACAACTAAGAAAATGCCAGCAAGGACAAGACCAAGCTTCTTCAGGCGATTGAGTTTAGCGTAATCTAGCATGTTGTCTCCTTTCTTATGGTGCAATCGCAAAGGTATAGTAGTTTTGAACGGTCAAGACACGGTAATGAACCTTGTCTTGAACGCCATCATAGTTACACTCGGAAATCAGGAAGGTGCCATCGTCATTGACGGCCTCCACAAAAGCCACGTGGCCATAGCTGGAGTAAGTGCCATCAAAGCCACCGACAACGGACATGACCGCTCCTGCTTTCGGAACTGAACTATAGGTCCAGCCTTTGGCCACCAGGGAAGCAACCCAGTCGCCACCGTTACCATTGTTACTTGACAAGGCGTTTCCAACAAGACCTGTCTCAACTAAACGGTTAGCCACATACCAGGTACATTGACCGACTGGATAGCCATTACCTGCTTGAGTTGTCATGGAGGCTGTGCTTGGTTTGCCATAAACCAATTTATTCTCCCAACCGCTAGGAAAATCAAAGCTAGAGGCTTCCGTTCCTGTGGACCCTGTTGTTCCTGAGGATTTCTGGGTCAGGTAGGTCAGGATTTGATTGGCATTGTTTTGACGCTCTGCCAACTTATCCCCCTGGTTACCTTCCCAGTTATTGAGGAATTTCTTGGTCAAGGTCGCCACATCGTCTGAGCTGGTCAGGATTTCCTTAGCAATCTGAGTATAATAAGGACTATCTCCCTCCAGGATAAAGTCTATCTGCAGCTCCAGGTCATACCACTTCTTGCCCTGGGCAGCTGCGTACTGCAGGAGAAGGGTGTGCCGAGTAGAGCCATCAGCGGTATCGGTCCATTGACCAAGTCCCAGACCTCGATGGAGGATGTTGGCATAGGCGCCGTTATAGATTTCTGGCCCACTGATAGACAACCAGGTCTCATCGTCCCAGGAAGTGTCAGAGGCCCCCACAGGAGGGTCTAAATAGTCCCCTTCGGCCCGTTTCGCCGTGATGTTTGACTCTGTCGCAAAATTGCCCAACATGGCTGCTATCCCGTTGTCCGTCGCTTCAGGAACCTTTTGCTTGATATAGTCACTGACTGCCTTAGCCCGTGTCGCCAGGTCGCCTGAAATATCCAGGTCAGACATGACCGACGTGGTCTGGTTATAAGTAACTAATTGGAAATAAAAACCGACATTGACGTAAGTCCATTTGGCCTCCTTGTCCTTGGTGGCTTTTTCTTCCAATTTCTTGTAGTAGACTTCTTGACCAGAGGAGGATTTGACGGTCCCGATGACATCTCCTTCAGAGACCTTATCTCCCGTCTTATAACGGATACCCTCCACTTTCTTGTAAGTAAATTCAGCGTCTGAGGTTTTGATGATGACATCACTCCCATCGACGGTGATTTTCCCACTCATAACGGCTAAGAGTTCCTGGCCTGCAGAGGCCTTTAGGAGGGACCCATTATAGACGTCATCCTCTGAGGTATTACCAAAGCGTTTGAGAATGACCAGAGGGCTGTCATAGTTGTCCTGGTCCGTCGGTTGGTAAAAGGGATTACCAAGCTCCTGGAGATAGCCATAATAGCCCTCAATGGCTCCCTCTTCCATGATAGACTCGTATTCTGAGAGAGCGTCACCACTCAGGGTGAAAATAGAGCCTTCCGTCTTATAGACGTCTTGCATAGTTTTCAGGTCAGAGGTGTCCTGATTGAGGCTGTTCCAGACATCTCGCAGCAAGTCCTTATAGGTGGTGTCGTCTGACGTGTCGTTAGAGGACTGGCCGACGACATTGGTCCGGTCTTTCAGAGAGCTGCTGCTCTCTTTGTAAACATCATCGACCTTATAGTCACCGAATTGGTAATTCATGTAGGTCATGACCGAATCAATATCCGTCCAGTAGTCCACCTTGTCATTGGATTGGGTGCGGTCCATCTCGGTCATGTAGAGCCAGGCTTTGTTGAGTTCAAATTCATCTTGCTCCATGGTTGTGGTGGTCCCAGCAAACATGGACAGGACTAAGACAATCAAGCCTCCAATCACAACAGCCTTGGCCGATAGGGGATTTTTGAGGATGGTCAGGAAAGGTTTGCTGACGACTCGGCCAGTGGTGCTGACCACTTTGCCTGCCACCCGTGACGTGCGTCCCAGGTGCGTTCTGGCAATCCGACGTCTCATCCGTTTCAACTGGCTCGCCAGCTTAGTCTCCCACCGGTTAGCTTTGGCGGTACGAACAAAGCCCTTGCCACGGGCAAAGTTATAGGTTCGATTAGCCAGGCCGTATGTGTTCTTAACGACCCTTTTGGACCCTCTAGCTGCATACTTAGAGACCCGTTTGGCCTGGGCAGCGTTGGCATTAGCTTGACGGATTTTCTGACGGGCCTGAACCATATCCGCCAGCACGTCGTCGTTACTGGCTGCGGCTTCCGTGTAATTGCGAGCCTGGACATAGCCCTTCTTGGCCATCCGTTTCTTGAGGCTTCCGCCTTTGACGTTATTGACAGTCTGTGTCTTGGCCTTCTTAGTAGCCTTGTAATTGATTTTGTGGTCTTCCAGTTTCTGGAGGGCCGTGTGTTGGACATCCTCACTTTCGCCCTGCTTGCGGACGAAACGATACTCCTTCTTGGCTTGGGTACGGCTCAACTTAGCCGACCGAAGCTCTTGCTTAGCCGCCTTAATGATTTGACGTGGCGTGTTACTGGTCATTTCTGAGCGTTTGGTCTTAGCCAACTGTCTCACCTGGCGACGATTATCCACGGTCTTTTGGACCCAATTCTTATCATCAGCCATAAGCGCCTCCCTTAAGAGGTTTTGGTTTCGCCAGTGTAAGGGTCCGTAGAAACCATTTGATATAGTTTGGTATGACTTGGAATCTTGTTCTCAAAGGGAACGATGGTCTGACCAGCCACGATAAGTCCTGACCCCTTGCCTTTTGGCTTGGTAATGTACTTCTCTAGAGCTGGTGGCACATCGAGCACAAGTCTGAGCGACTCCATATCCTGAGGTTTGTGTTTTAAGAGGACCATAAACTCACTGTTAGACAGCATGTTTCGTCCCTCTTCCTTACTGGTCAAGGTACCAATGTTTTGGGTAATCCCTGTAGGGATGGCCCCATATTTCCGAATACGGGCCCACAGTTCCGCAAAGAAAACAGCGTCATTTTGGGTACGGAAAGACTGATGAATTTCATCCCAGAAAAGGCGGATGGTCAAGATACCCTGGTACTGAATAACCTGGTTCCAGATGTAGTCTTGCACCACCTTGAGGGCGAAAGGTTTGAGCTTATTAGATAGCCCCTTGAGGTTAAAGATAACCATGCGGTCTGACAAATCCACGTTGGTCTCGTGGGCAAAGATATTTAGACTCCCTGTGGTGTAGATTTCAGTACTCTTGGCCAAGTCCTGAGCTTCTTCTTCAGGCTGTTCCTTTAGAATAGCCTGCCATTCCTTCAGGGTTGGCTTATCATGACGCTCATAGACCAGACGAGTCACACGGTCGATGATACTGGTCTGGGCGTCTGTGACCTCCTGCAGAATGCTTTCCAGCAAACCAACCAAGAGGTTAGCCTTATCCGCAATCAAGTCAATGACGTTCCCGTGTTCATCGTAGAGGGTCTCATCTGTATCTGGCAAATCCAAGAGATTGAGGTGGGTGTTGGAGTTGGTCCCGATTTTGACCATCTCTGCCCCAAAATAGAGCCCAATATCACTGTACTCGTCTTCAGGGTCCACAATCATGATTTTGTCTTCCGTGTACTTCAGGTAAGTTGGGACAATCTCATTGGTCTTGACCGTGGTGGATTTCCCTGATCCAGATGACCCAATGACAAAGCCATTAGGAGCGTTTAAATCTCGTTGACGGTCAAGGGTAATCACATTGTTAGAGAGCTGATTTTGACCGTAATAGAGGGCACGTGGACTCTCTGACTGCAGGTCCACATTAGTGAACGGAACCTGTGTCGCTAGGTTTGCGGTTGTAAAGGGACGCATAAAGTCATCTTTGACATCCAGGAAAGGATAGCCGATAGGCAACATGGTATTGAGAGCGTCCTCCTGGTAGTAGAAACAATCCTCAAAGGTCACCCCCAGGCGACGGCCAGCCGTCTTGACCTTAGAGGCGTTCAGCTGCATTTCCTCATAATCGTCTCCTGTGACATAGACAGCAATGACCCCGTTAAAGATTTTCATGTCTTTATCGGTCATGGCTTCTTCCCACTCGCCAGCGGTATCACTAGAGGCTTGAGCAACACCAGAGACAGCTAGCTCAGGGTCAATCCCGTGCTTGGCTGCTTCACGTTGGTTCTTAATCATCTCCATCTTAGCGGTGGCTTGCTCATTCTTGAGTTGCTCAGTGATTTCTCCTGGCTCATAAGGTTCCGCATGAATGGTCAGAGCCAGCTCAATCCCCTCATCCATGATTTTCTTAATCAGTTTATCGGTCAAGAAACTTGGATAATTTCGGATAAACATGACTTTTCCAAAGCGGTTGTCAATCTTGAAATAGTCCTCCATGAAATGGAGACGGTTCGGAGCGACAAAATCTTTCGTCCTAAAATTGGAAAGCTTGACGTCCTCATAGTCATAAGGGATATACGGATTAAACCGCAACAATTCACTAAAAATCTCCATCCGTTCCAACCCTCGGAGCGGTGACAAGGTGACGTCCACTTCGCTCAATTCACTCTCCAGGGATTGACCGATTTCATAGAGTTGATTTTCAGCCACGCTGCGCTCTTGAGTGTCCGTTGTGATAGTCACGTATTTCTCAACCTTGAAATTCTTCTTGTCGATAGAGAAGCGGTCGCGAATCATATCGTTGTATTCCTTACGGATTTCATTATAGCCATCCTCTGCAGGTTGGTAGAGGATTTGGCCAAGCGTGTCCGTTTTGACACGACGATTGATGAGCAGCAGCTGGAAATAATTGCCTGCTTCAAAGGCGTTCAGCCCTTCCGCATAGCGGTCAATGATGTCCAGCTTGCCTTCATCTGGAGCTGACGTATAAGCCACGTCCCCCATCTTGTAGGTCTTGGACCAGAGGTCCTTGGCAATGTGCATGGTCCCATTTTCATAAAGACTGTTATATTTAAGTGAGTTTTGTGTTGAGGGTTTCACATTTCGCTTAATCCGTTTCAGCCGTTCTTTCTCAGCTGCCGTCAGCTTCTGTGTCCCCTTTTTTGGCCAAAAAATCATGTTTAGTAAATACCTCCTTCGTGTTGTGTTCCGTTTGATAGCTGCGTTCTTGAACCGTGTAGCGGAATTTCCAGCGCTCCAGGTAAACCTTTTCTCGACCAGATCCGTAGAGGAAGGTTGGAGGCAGAATCACCGCCATCAGTAAATAGGTCAGTATATTAGGTAACTTGAGATACCAAAAGAGGACGCAAATCCCAATCCCCAGGACCATACCGACCCGCATGACCAGCTGACGCTTGGTCAATCCAAAAAGAAAAGGAGGGTCAAAACCTCCGAATTTGCTCAAGAATACTGAGCCAATTTTATTCATAAGCCGTCCTTTCTAAAGCAAAAAGCACCTAACCCCTGTTAAGTGCTCATCGTGTTATCTTAATACTCATCTCTCATCATCCGTTGACGGTCTAAGGCTTCCTTGGTCATCGCTGTCGCTACAAAAATAATGAGCGCAAGAATAATCCAGATTTCCACCTTAGGGTACGGGAAAAACATCCAGCCACTCTCTGATGATTGATAGTGGAGATTAGTCACGTGAATGCTCCACCAATCCAGCCATTTTTCAGCGGTCTCAAAGGTGATGAGGTTTATTTGAGCCAATCCTCCAAAGAGAAGGAGAACAATAATGTGGAAGCAGGTTTTCCCAAAAATCCAAAAGATTAGCACGCCTAAGATAGACTTAAGAAAGTTCCAGCACCACAAAATAACAATCACAGGGGCTGTGATAAGTTTTATCAACAATTTGAAAAACCAGTTAATAGCAAGCCCCAATTTGCTGGGGCGTTTGTAATCTTCTTCCATGAGAAAACCTCCTAAATTCCGTTTCATCTTTCTCTTATTGTATCACAGTTCAGATAATTTTTACATCGCTCCAATCAGGGACCGTGCGAGTCGTTGACTGCCAAACAAGACAAAGATATAAACAAGCCCTTTTCCGACTGACGTGAAGGCAGCTGCCCAGGTCTCCCAGCTCCCACTTAGTTTAGCATCTAAAAGGTCGCTAGCCATGAGCACTGGGAAGATACGAAGAATAATCAAGATGACAACGCCCTGGAAGGCCACTGAGGCAAAGAACCGTAAAGCTGTATAAACGATTTGACGGGTCGCCTCAGACATATAGCAAGCCACCAGAATGGGGGCCGCTGCCTTAATAATATACATCTGCATGTAGCGCAGAAACATCAAGAGACGGGTTGAGACCTTCATAACAATCTCAATCCCAGCCCCAACAAAATTCAATACCGTTTTTGCAAAATAACCCTTGACCCCGTCAACACTGATAGCAGTGTCAACATCCTTAGCAGATACCGCTCCGTCAATGATACGCAGAGCAATGTTAAAGAGTTCAACCATACCGCCAACGATATGACTGGAATAACGGACCAACACAAGGGCGAGCAGGTATTTATAGCCTATCTCAAACCACTTCTCCTTGGTCAAGCCCCCTCCCTCACGGGCAAAGGCTCTATCCCAATTATCCATTTCAATCAAAAAGAAAAGCCCAACCATCACGTAGCCCATAGGGCGTAAGGCTGAGACAATGTCATTGACGGTCGCATTCACAGTTGGATTATACTGGTTCAGGGTTTTTGCGAGTTCTGAAACATCCAAACGCCATCACCACCTAAATACTAATTTGGTTAAGGGCGGTTACGATAGCTGCTGCGATGGCTGCAGAACCTCCTGCAATCATTCCCCCGTAAGTCATCCCTGAAATGCCCTGTTCTTGAAGCATTTTCTGGTCAATCTTTTTCCCTGTAGTGTAATCTTCCCAGCCGTTCCAGATACCAAAAAGGCCACGAACCACACCAACAGCTCCTAGAGCTGTGACAATCGTTGTCAATAATGTCATGAAGACACCTCCCAAATAAAATAATGTACGTTGAGATAGCCTGAGCCATCCTTGAATTACTAAGGCCTTTTGAGACGTACCTAGGTCTATCTACGGGGCTATGCTGCTCCTAGAAACTTACCTGATGACCAGATAGGCTTTTAGGAGCAGGATAGCCTGCCCTAGTTTTTAAAGCTTAGGTAGAGACCAACCACAACAGCAGCAAACCCTAACAAACCAACACCCCAAGTCATTCCTGTTTCCCCCGTAGATGGCAAAACAGCTTGCGCTTGGGTTGGTGTTTCAGCCGTAGGGGTATAAGTTGGGGTTGCTGGTTCCTCAGTGGTCGTCACCACTTGGTTGGACAAGACAATGACGTCATTGATAATCAGCAAGTAGTCATTGTAGGCCTCGCCAGCCGCAATCCGTTTGACCTGGATGTCAACATCCAAGTCAAAGAAATTGTTTTGGTCCAGCTGGGCAAAGAAATCACGGTTCAGCAATAGCGGTCTTCTTTTGAAATCCAAGGACTTTCATGATATAATATCTCCATATCTCATAAAACGAACCCTTTGGTCTTATCTGTTTCGTGTCAAAGGGTTCGGAGTGAAAAAGTTCATCTGCCAGGATGAGCTTTTTTTGTTGTCATAACGATAATTTCCTTCAGCGACTTTGGCGATGGTAACCCCTGCCCGTCAGTTGCAAGTAAGGCTCTCCCAAACACTTAATCCGTCTTGCAATCAAGACATGGTCTCGTTGAATGGTGCGGATATGGCGATAGACCTTATCGTAAGGCATCACCACTTCCAAGAGCTTGACTTTCCCTTCCAGGACACCTTTGCGCTGCACTGTGCCGTGCTTAGCTTTTAAATACAAGGTTTCGCCAGTGTCCAGGTGAGCGGTGGCGTTCCCTGTTCGCCCAAGTTGCTTCAAGTCTGAGATCGTTACCTCAGAGTGATTTTTCATTTCGTTCATCGTGTTCTCCTTCAAAACGAAAGGCTGGATTTACAGCCATGCTGGGAGGAAGACTTTCCTCCGCCGTGTTTGTGACGCTTGATTTATAGTCTAGGAACCAAAAACTCCTTCAGCCATATACTTCCCTTGAGGGAAATATGCTTTTACGTTAGTGCAACAGCGCTAGATATATTTTCTAGCTCGTTCACCGCCCCTATTTCTCTTTTATGCTTAGTTGCGCTAATCAGGACAGTGCTGGTATTCAGTTGTCAAAGAACCTTAAGTAGTTTTACGACTTGCTTAGGTCAAGGGATTAAAGAATTACCTTTATTTCAAAAGATGGTAAACCAAATGCTATTCCTAGAATATACGTTAGGAATAAGATAATTAGTAATGCGAGAATATATCTAGAAACTTCCTCAAGGTAGAGCTGTAAATCGATCCCTAAAGCGTTATATAACTGATATAGGAGAGCTGCTATCGTTATAAATATAAAAATATAAGCCAGTATTGCCATAATTTCACTCCTTTTTTCATAATTTGAAATCGTTGATAAACCTATTCCTGTCTCATCAGAGACTTCTCTCATTGTTTTCCTTCGAGATTGCTGATATTAAACTGGTCAAAGTAGAACCAAAACATAATACCAGGAATAATTTGCTAGAAATCAGTCCTGCTATAGCCAATAAGCTTATAACTAGATGGAATAATATCAACATATTTATCCTCCAAACTGTTGTTTTCTAATCGTCTGATTCCATTCAGCAACAATCCCGTTAAAAACATATTCAGCAATCTTTTCAGACGAGCTAGCAAACCTCATATTTTCTAAAGCGTACTTGTAACGTTTTTCAAAATGAATCATGGCATAGTCAGCTGCCGATTGTGTGAAATTTTCCTTGAGCAGTTGCTCATGAACCAAGTCCCAAATATAGTCTTTGTCATACTTGGTCACTTTATCAACTTTTCGTGATACTTGGCCTTGATTTTTTTCTTTAGAATTTTGAGCTGCTTTTTCCTCCTCGTCCTCAGAAAGATTACTATAAGTCTTATTACTATAAATCTTATTATTATAAGTCTTACTTGAGTTTGAATTTGAAACTTCTTGAAGTTTATTTTTGAAACTTCTGGAAGTTTGATTTTGGGAAGTCTGGAAGTTTGATTTTGAAACTTCCGCTGTTTCTGCGGGTTTTGGGCTGTTTTTTGTCTCTTCAAAGTCAGAGTTCAAAAGACTTTCCTTGGTTTCCACGTTTTGAAGATAGAGTAAATTAGGCTTATTCAAACCTTGACGAACTTCTTCAAGTAGACCATATTTGACCAGTTCCTTTTTTAATTTAATGACTTTATTTTTTCCGAAACCTAATATTTTACAAAGGGCTTCAACTGTATAAATCAAGTAAACACAGTTATTATCATCCACCCATCCATTTCTCACTGATAGTTGAAAACGATTATAAAGAATTCCATAAAGGTATTTACCTTCTGTACTGAATTTGCTGTAATATCTTGATTCAACAAAAGCCATAGGAATCTTAATAAATCGCTCTCCTGTTTGAATCTGTTCCAGTGTAATACGTCCCATAGTCTCACTCCTCAATCGCCTGAAGATAAAAATTCCCTTTTGCATCAAACTTGACTAACTTGAAATCTTCAAGCTCAGAAAGCAGGCTCTCAGCTTTCTTTTTTGATACATTCATACTTGACATGATTTCAGTTAAAATCATATTTCGTGATTGTTTCTCTTTAGTGGTCATTTCAATCCTCCTTAAGTGTTCAGGTCTATAGTAAACTTGCATAATTTTTGGCTTCCTTTCAAAAAATTAAAGTAACGAAAAAGAGAACGCTATTCACGTTCTCTCGATGTTATTTATTCAATTCTCCCAATTTAGGACACATACGTAGGCTGTATGACTTGTCAGACCGGACTTATTGCTATATAATAAATAAGTAAATTAAAGAAAGGATTTATTTACTAAAAATGATTAAAGAACTTAAAGATTTTTTGTTCAAAGGCAATGTTCTTGATCTTGCCGTAGCCGTTGTTATGGGGGCTGCGTTCAATGCCATTATCACATCATTGGTTAGCGATATCATCACACCAGTGATTTTAAACCCAGTTGTTAAAGCTGCTGGCGTTGAAAACCTCTCTAAACTAACTTGGAATGGGATTACTTATGGAAGCTTCTTGAGTGCTGTACTTAATTTCCTTATCGTCGGAACAACACTCTTCTTTGTTGTTAAAGCTGCTAATAGAGCAATTGCTCTTGGTAAGAAAGCTGACGAGGAAGCTGCAGAAGCTGCTGGACCTTCACAAGAAGAACTCCTTACTGAAATCCGCGACCTTCTTGCTAAGCAATAAGGTTTATCTAACCAAAATAGACTGGAGATGCCAGTCTATTTTTATTTTTTGTACGTGAAAAGAAGCTGAGTAATTCAGCTTCTTTTCTTGATTATTTAGAATTTTTTGCGCTTACGTGCAGCTTCTGATTTACGTTTACGTTTTACAGAAGGTTTTTCATAGTGTTCACGTTTACGAGCTTCTTGAAGAGTTCCCGCTTTCGTTACAGAACGTTTGAAACGACGAAGAGCGTCGTCAAGTGACTCATTTTTACGTACGACTGTTTTAGACATGGATTTCACCTCCTCAAGATAAAGTAACAAAAATATGTTCTGCTTTATTATAAATTAGTTAGACTATCTTGTCAAGCGAGAAATAATTAGAGAACTATTCCAATGATCAGAATGAGACTGTCTATCATTCTGCTAATCTTCTCTGATTGTATATCACTAACAGGAATGTCCTCCAATTAGCACAAGCAAAATAGACCATTCAAAACTGTGGACTTTAAGCTTAAAATGCAAATAAAAAGGGAGGGGGACAAAGAAAATATCCAGTGGATGTTTTCTTCATGAGCTTAAAAACAAAAAAGCGAATCGGGATTTCGTAGAAATCGATTTTGTAGTCCCACCCCCGCACAGTTGATTAGGAATTGACATGAACTAGCGTTCATAGAATTAGATAACCTCCAACAGTTCCCCAAACTGTTGGAGCTATCACTTGCGTAATTGAACACGAGCTGCGGATTGTGTCAAACTGTTACGGCTATTTATATGACAGTCCTAGAGACTTTGTCCCAGCCTTTTTATTCCTCAATAGCTGTGTATTGTGATGCTTGTTGAATGTATTTGTCGTAAGTGCCATTATCAACAAGTTCTTTGATGACCTGATTGATTTTTTCTTTAAGTTCATCATTTCCTTTTGGAAGAGCGACTGCTTTGGCATCTCCATCATCAACCTTCAAGGCAGCACTTGCAATAGTAATATCTGAGTTTTGTGCGACATAACCTTGAGCGATTGGCTTTTCGAGATCGACAGCATCAACTTGACCGGATTTTAATTCATTGATAGCTTCTCCCATAGTTGTCAATGACACGATAGAAGAGTCAGGTAACTGTTCCTTAGCTAAACCTTCTTCAATAGAGCCTTTTAAGACAGCAACCTTTTTGCCTTTTAGAGAATCTATGCTTGAATAAGAAGAGGATTCACCTGTTCGTACAAGAATGGCATTTTCAGTCTCATAGTAAGGATCTGAAAAATCAAAGGTTTTTTTACGTTCCGCTGTGACCGAAATCCCCGAAATAGCAATATCAGCCTTGCCTGATTGCAAGCTTGACAAGACATTGTCAAAATTCATGCTTGAGACTTCCAGCTCAACCCCTAGTTTATCAGCAATGGCCTGTGCTAGAAGGATATCTGATCCGACGACCTGATCTTTACCGTCCACCAAGGCTTTAAATTCAAATGGGGCATAGTCAGGACTGACAGCAACGGTCAATTTCCCTTCCTTTTTGATGTTATTTAAAAGATTGCCTTTTGATGAACTACAAGCTGATAGGCCAACCAAGGCAACGGTAAGTGCGACTGCTCCGAAGAGCCATTTTTTTATTTTCATAAGATACTCCTGTATAACTATACTTTACGATTATTTTAAGCGACAGCCGGATATTTGTCAACTCTTATGGAGGGCTTCTGATAATCTCGCCAGACCAGCTTCAAGCACCGCTCTTTCTCCGCAGAATCCAATACGAACATGCCCTTCAATATCAAAACGATTGCCCGGAATAACTAAGACACCGTATTCTTTAAGAAGATTGAGTGCAAACTCTTCAATGGACTGATTGACTTCCAATTTGACAAAGGAGGTAGAGACCTGAGCAGGAGGCACCCATGAGGCTAGAGGCTCTTGGTTAATCCATTTCTGCATTAAAGCCATATTGTCAGTTACAATTTTTCGATTGCGCGCCAAGATTTTCTCTTTATGCTGAAGGGCCAAAGTTGCCACCATATCGTCAAAAACACCTGCACAAATCATAGTATAATCACGATAGTCACGCAGAATGTCTGCAATTTCGCGATTAGAAGCGACCCAGCCCACACGAATACCAGGAAGCGAGTAAGTCTTAGACAGACTATTAACCGCAATTCCTCTATCATACAAATCAACGATAGAGGCTGTTTTTTGGTCGCCAAAAGGCCGGTAAACTTCATCCGCTAAAATATAAGCACCTGCCTCTTTTGCAATCTTGACCAGCTCCTTGAGGTAAGAAGTCCCCATGACAGCACCTGTCGGATTATTGGCATTATTGATGCAAATCAACTTAGTGTTGGGACGAATTAGCTGACGCAGTTCTGCTAGATCAGGCAGCCAGTTTTCTTCCTCTTTTATTGGCCACAAGTCCACAGCTGCGCCTAATGATCTTGGAATATCATAAAGCTGCTGATAGGTGGGATAAATAGAAATGACATGATCCTCAGGTTCAATCAAAGCATATAATGCCAGCATACTTGCACCTGTTGCACCATTGGTCTGTAAGATATTATCCACAGGCATGTTTTGATAAAGCTCAGCCACTTCCTGCTTAAATTCAGGCGAGCCTTCAATCCATCCGTAGTTCAGAGTTTTCTTGCCTAATTCCTCATAGAAGTCTTGAGCATTTGTCTGTGTCAAGTCAAAAAGTTCAGCTAGACTGAGTGACTTGATTGAGACACCCGCAATGTCGTATTTGGCTGATTTTTCATGTACATTGAGCCATTCCTCAACGCCAAAACGTGGTAATTTCATAGACACTCCTTATTTTTCTTACTTTGATAATACTTGATTTAGAACGTTTGGTCAATAGCAGAGCTTATTCACATTTATCCGCTGCTTAGATTGATTAAGGGGAACCCTGCGGCTTTACTCTCTCTTGTTTCCAAATGAAAAGGAGCTGCTTTTTTAGCTCCTTTTATTTACTCACTGCTGTCATCTGAACTGTCCACCTGAGTATAGGTTGAGGCCTTGGCAAGCCACTGGTCAAATTTACCGGAAGACTTCACCTCTGTAATGACTTGATTAATTTGCTCAAGCAGCTCATCAGAACCTTTAGACACAGCTACTGCATAGGCATCTGTTCCATCAGATTTTAAGCTAAAATTGGCCAAGGTCAAATCATCATTTTGCGCGATATAGCCTTCTGCGATAGCTTTCTCCAAGACAACTGCCTGCAGCTGACCGCTTTTTAGCTCATTAATCATCTCACCGTTTGAAGTTAGTGAAACAATACTGGAATCCTGAAATTGGTCTTTTGCTGTTGTTTCTTGGATTGACCCTTTCTGAGCACCAATTGACTGCTTAGACAGGCTGCTTATGCTTGTATAAGTATTCAAATTTGTTTTCTTGATAATGACAACATTTTCAGATTCATAATAACTGTCTGAAAAATCATATATATTTTTACGCTCGTCAGTCACCGAAATACCAGCAATAGCAATATCTGCCTTGCCTGATTGAAGACTGGCCAAAACATTATTGAAAGACATCACTGAAAATTCTACTTCAACACCAAGCTTATCGCCGATAGCCTTGGCCAATTCAATATCAGCACCGACTAATTCATCTTTGCCGTTGATTAGCGTTTTAAATTCAAATGGTGCAAATTCGGATTCCGTAGCAACCACAATCTTACCATTATTCTTAATGTCCTCTACTTTTGTTCCAGACGAAGAACTGCAAGCCGACAGAATAATAATTGCAGTCAGCATTAGTGCTCCCAATAAGTATTTTCTCATAAATTTCCACCTATTTTTATATTTATACATATTTTAAGGAAAAATAGTATAAATGTCAAGAGGTTATATAAAAATAACAGGGCAAAAATAACTTGCTCTGCTATGCTTTTAGAACTTGTATTCATAAGAATTTTTGTGACAGTCTGCCTTAAGTGGTGGGGACGGCAGCGACCGACTACGTCGTTCCATGCCTAATTTTCGAGCCTAAGGTCTCGAAAATCCCCACGATTGTTGCCCGAAACGGGCAACAATCTCATCACCACGGCGGCAACTGTCGTCTTAGCGACCTTTCGGTCGCTTTTTTCTACCTATATCATTCAGATGAATTTTGTGAATACAGGTTCTTAAAATGATGGTGTTATTTATAACTGTTCTTTGCCTGACTTGGAAATAATTAACTCACTCTTTAAACCATTCAATTCGATAGTGTTTTCAGCATCCTCAGCAGAAAAATCATCTGTTTTCTGACCATCTTCTTCAAAAGAAATTCTAGTGCCAAATCCCTTTTTAATCGTCTGGAAACTATAGTCAGCAGGAACACAAATCTTAGAGGTGGCCGAAAATTGATTGAGCGCGATTGCTCCTTGATGGGAATGAACGGTCACTGACAGATCCAGATTGCTGTCTAATTCTACTTCTCCACTTCCGCCATCAATAATAATATCTGAGACCTTACCACTGAATTCAAAACGGTCACTGCAAAGGTTAACTAGATCTAATTGTTTGCTGTGAGCCGCAAGCTCAATTCTGCCAAGGTATTTTTGAGGCAGTACAACCAAGATAGTTAGACCTTCCTTGGCAGCCGCTTCTGTCATATCGTCTAACCGATTCAAATGGATATCAATGCGGTTTTTAATATCATCAATTTTTACTTTGAAGACTTCTGAAAGATTCTCCAGACTATTGCTTAGCAGATTAACTTTGATTTTCTCACTCGCCTCAGCTATGATTGCCACACGATAAACACCGCCTAAGTGTATATCAAAATCTTTTCGCTGATCAATATCATAGCTTGTCTTGCTTTCATAAAGAAACTCTTTTGAAGCGTGAGCTGTTTTTTCACCTGAAAGCAATTCATCTATGGAAATACCAAATAAATCGGAAAGAGCCTTCAAATTTGAAAGATCTGGAGTCCCTGCACCCGATTCCCATTTAGTAACAGCCTGTCTGGAAACATGAATAGCCTCAGCCATCTTTTCCTGAGATAAACCTAATTGTTTTCGATAGGTTCGCAAACGTGCTTCAAATGTCATTAACTATCACCTCGTAATATTTTAGAATACCTCTTTAGTATAGATTAAAACAGGTACATACAGCAAGCACCTTTTAGTATCATTTGAAAAAATCATCGCTACTTAGCGTAGCATTCTTGAAATAGAGCGGTTTTAAAGAGGATTAGGAACTCCTGCCCTAGATAATATCATTTCACATGAGGAAACGAAAAATAGCAGATAAACTCCAAAATGATAACAAGTATTGGCAGTCAAAACAACTGTTTTTTGCTATCGTATCAATTATCAATAACTGTTTTGTTTGAGAACCTTTCGAAGCAAGAGGAACAAGACTTGCTTGTCATTTAACCTAGTGTTCTTAAAAAAAGCAGACCAAACATCATTTTAACTTAATTGTCAATACATTTCAATTTGGAGGAGAATATGCTTGAACAAAATCAATTTAACTATTTTCTAATCATATGGGGCGGGCAGCTGATTTCCAGTATAGGAAGCGGACTGACATCTTTTGGACTAAATGTTTATATTTTTGAAAGAACAGGCAGCGCCGTGGCCTGCTCATTGGTGAGCTTATGTGCCTTTTTTCCATTAGTTTTCTTTACACCCATTTTCGGATCCATTGCTGATAAATTCAGTAGATGGAAATTAATGCTAATTGGTGACTTTTTCTCAGCGCTGTGTCTGGCGGCCATGCTTACAATGATTAGCCTAGGAATCACTAATATTCCTGCAATTTGCATCTGGGTGTTCCTAAGTTCCTGTTTTGCGGCTGTTCTGGATCCGGCTTATAAGGCCGCTGTAACAGACTTGCTGACAGCAAAAGAATTCTCCAAAGCAGGCGGCCTCGTTCAATTGGCCTCATCTGCTAAATACCTGCTGTCACCAATATTGGCTGGATTAATTTATCAATTTTCCGGGATAACCCTTATACTGCTTATAGATATGTTTACCTTTTTCACGACCCTGTTTACCGTAGGCTTTACCAAGAAAATCATGGCTGAGCATCAAAAAATTGATCGTTCAAAATGGCATGTTAGCAAAGATATTGCAGAAGGCTACAGAGAGTTAACTCAGGCCAAAGGAACTAAACTATTATTGCTTTTGTCCACTGTTATCACCTTTTATGTGGGGATTATAGAGACACTTATTAAGCCGATGCTGCTGGAACTAACCGATTCTTCCAGCTTAGGAATCATATTATCTCTTAGCGCTACTGGCATGCTCATTTCCAGCCTTATCTTAGGTGTAAAAGGGATTAAAAAAGAGTATCTCAAAGCGCTCTCTTTATCCTTTCTAGTTATGGGGATAACCATCTCTATTATCGGCTGCTTGACAAATTTGACTTGGATTGCTGTTGTTACTTTCTTATTCTTTTTGACGATTCCAGTTTCAAATGTCTGTTTAGACGTGTTGATGCGATGCAATATCAGCAGAGATACGCAAGGAAGGGATTGGGGTCTGATATCCTTTATTTCCCAACTCGGTTATATTGTTGCCTACGCTATTTCTGGCGCTTTGGCAGACTATATTTTCAATCCGCTCTTATTCAAAAATGGTGTCTTAGCAAACTCCATTGGCAGAATTGTAGGAATAGGTTCTGAAAGAGGGATTGCACTGATGCTTATCATTTGCGGTATTTCTATGATTATCTTAAGTCCGTTTCTAAAGGGTGGTAACAGTTTAAAACAAATGGAAGCTAATTGCCTTAATTATGATTTGGAGGATTGATACAAGAAGATGAAAAGAAAAATAATTTGGAAAGAGCTGCAAAAAGGAAAAATAATTTGTCTTACTCTCATCGTATTTATTACCATGGCTTCGTCGCTATTTGCCTCGGCGGTTAATCTTCTATATTCACTCAACAATTCGCTCAATACTTTTAGTGAAACAGCCAAGACATCTCACCTTCTGCAAATGCACTCTGGAGACTTAGATACAAAAGCTATCAACAGCTTTGCAAAGCATAACCCTTCTGTCAAAGACTGCCAAATTGTCAAGATGTTAAACATCAGCTCAGAAGACCTCTATATTAATAGTGATGGAAATAATGAAAGCGGGAGTGTGATAGACAGCGCCCTAGTGGTACAAAATCGTAAATTCGACTTTTTACTAAATTCCAATAACCAAGTGGCTTCTGTCAAAGAAGGCCAAGCACTTGTCCCTGTTTATTATAAAATAAAGTATCATCTCAAAGTAGGGGATTCGATTAATATAAAAACTGGGACTGATACCATCAGTTTTAACATTGCAGATTTTGTCAAAGATTCTGAAATGAATTCTTCATTCGTATCGTCTAAACGTATTTTAGTGAATCAAAAAGACTGGGAGAAGGTTGCTAATCAAACGGGAAGCTTAGAATATTTGATAGAATTTCGGATGACAAACACGGATGCCATTAACACCGTAGAAACAGCTTATCAAAAGCAAAACTTACCCTCTAACGGGGCATCTATCACTTACTCTGAAATGAAATTGCTCAATAGTTTGACGGATATACTGACAGCCGCATTGATAATGACTGTGGTAGTATTTCTTGTTGTTATTTCTGTGCTCTGTGTAAGATTTGCAATGCTGTCAAGCATTCATCAGGATTATATAGACATTGCTCTCATGCGGGGGCTTGGCCTTCCTGATCATTACATAGAAAGCAATTACCTTATCAAGTATTCTTTGATAACGATGGCAGGCTGTATTAGCGGCTACTTAGTCTCTCTTAAATTAACCCCGCTGGTACAAGAAAATCTTGAACTCTATATGGGGATAGCTGATAAAAATACCATTAATAATTTAATACCGATACTAGCTTCTGCTTTTATAGGCGGTGCTATTGTTCTTTTATGCAGAAAAAGCATCAAAAGAATTGAGAAGGTGAATACTGTAGAAGTTTTACAAGGTCAGGATGGAATGTCCAGTGATAAGGTCATCAAGCATCCTTCATTAATTGGAAAAGGAAAAAAATGGGCCAATATTAAACTTGGTATTAAATACTTGCTAAGCTATAAGAAACCCCATGTTCTTCTCGTGCTTATCTTTACGTCACTGTCTTTCTTAGTCTTACTGCCAGTTCAAATCACCAGCACGCTTAGATCCAGCCAATTTACATCCTATATGGGAATTGCTCAAGCGGATCTTAGAATTGATTTTCAACAAGAAGGAGCTAATAAGAACAAAGTGGCATCAATTCTTAAGAACTGCAATAACGTGGCTAGTTACCAACTATTTAATACTTATTTGGCAGAAACTGCAAATGCTGCTGGAGAGCAAGTGACAGTCAATTTTGAAACAGGAGATTATTCAGTATTTTCTTTGTCCTGTATGACAGGAACCCTCCCAAAGAATACCAATGACATTGCCGTCTCTTACTTATTGGCAAATGATCTAGGAATCAAGGTAGGAGACAAGGTTACCTTTACACTGTCGGGTCAATCGTACAGTTACAAGGTCAGCGGGATTTATCAAGACATCACAAATGGCGGCAAAAGCGCTAAGTCTATTAAGCCGATTTCAAATGCTCAAGTTAACAAAAGCGTCCTTGATGTTAATGTTTCATCTGACAACGATAAACAAAAAGTCAAAGAAAAACTTGAAGACGCTTTTCAGGAGGGAAAAGTAACAGATATCAACGATTATGTTAGTCAGAGCATGGGAGACATTATTTCACAGTTTAATAGAATTACTATAATAACGCTAATGATTGCGTTTTTAGTTACACTGCTGACAATTGCTGTCTTTATGAAAATTTTAACCATCCGCTATAAAGGAGACATTGCCCTTATGAAAGCTCTGGGATATAAAAACAGCGATATAAGAACACAATTCCTAACAAGATTGATTATACCTTTGCTTAGCGGAATTCTATTAGGATCAATTCTGGTAATTTTTGCAGGGCAACCTTTGGTAAGCTTATTTGCAGCATCTTTAGGGGCTCCTAAAATCGGCTTTATAAGCAATCCGCTGGTTGTTTATGGCCTATTCCCAATAAGCATTACAATCATTGCAGCTGCTATGGTATACATATCCAGTTATATGTTGAATCATGTCAAAATGATTTAAAGATAAGGGAGGAAAATAATAGTGACAACAGTATTACGGATTAAAAATCTTACCAAAAGTTTTAGCAATGGCAGAAACAAAACGGTTAACGTTCTTGATAATATCAGTTTTGATATAGAAGAAGCTGATTTTATAGCCATAATGGGGCCTTCCGGTTCGGGAAAGTCAACATTACTCTATAATATCAGCGGTATGTCCCTTCCCTCAAGCGGTGAGGTTATTCTTGAAGGAAAACCGATCACTGAATTAAGTCAAGAGGAACAGGCCGACATGAGGTTACGCAAATTTGGCTACGTCTTTCAGCAGCCTTATCTCATTCATTCACTGACAGTCGAGGAAAATATTCTGTTAGCTGCTTCTGTTCTTCATAAAAAGGTAGATAATACTATCCAAGAAAAAGCGGATAGCTTGATGAAACTAACAGGAATTAGCGAACTAGCAGATAGGGATACGATGTCTTTGTCTGGCGGGCAAGCACAAAGAGTCAGTATCTGCCGAAGTTTCATGAATGATCCCCAAGTGGTTTTTGCAGATGAGCCTACTGGTGCTTTAAATTCTAAGACCTCAGAAGAAATCATGGATTTGTTTGCGACTATTAATCGTCAGGGAAGTACAATCGTGATTGTCACCCATGACCCTCAGGTAGCAGCTAAAGCTAAGCAAGTATGGTTTTTATTAGATGGAACAATCTATCAGAAAGAAGAACTTGGAAAATGGGATAAAACCCAAGAGGCTCTCATGGAGAGGAAACTTAAAATCACCAAACTAATGTCTGAAATAGAAATTTAGCATTTAAAAAGAGCATGGTTCTCATGCTCTTTTAAGTTAAGATTTTTGTTCTAAGTGCAGTGGCTTGTAAGAAATCGGCCTTAGGAGAGACGTTTTAGGGCAGCAACTAAAAATGAAACAGAACTGAACTTCCACGAAGTTACCAACCCTGTTCCATTCTTATTTTTCCTGAGAAAATCGAATCTCCAATTCCTTGGCTCTGCTTATCATCTCTTTAGGAAAAGCTTCTGTTTCCAGAATATTAATGGCATTGCTGGTTTGCGCCTTCCCCTGTTTCAGTTGATAATCATAACGGATACGTCCCTCAGTATACTGAGAAGAAAAGTGTAAGTGTTCAAGCGACCAGCCTTCATAATCAATTATCTCCTTATCATGAGTAGAAATCATAAAACGGCATTTCTGAGCACTGAGCCATTCAATAAGAGAAATCCCAGTTGCCAAACGATCAACTGTATTGGTTCCTTTAAATAATTCATCAATAAAGAGATAGGTGAATTTTTGATCACAAGCAGCGGAGACCATTTTCTTAATAGAATGGCTTTCTGCAAGAAAATAACTTTCTCCGTTTGTCAAGCTGTCTTCAACAGACATACTGGTCATGACTTTACCCTTTTGATAAGAAAATGATTGAGCAAAGGCAAAACCAAAAAGCTGGCTGATAATCGCATTAACAGCTACTGTACGTAAATAAGTTGACTTCCCTGAGGCATTGTCCCCACTCATGATTATATTTTGTGAAAACGAGACAGGATTAGCAACCATATCTGTCATTAAAGGATGATAGATAGCTTCTGATTGAATCTCTTGCTTATCATTTGTCACGCTGTAACAATAGTATGGCAATGTTGATTTATAGTCTTGAAGCGCTAAACTAGCTTCTAAAAGCGATAAATGATCATGCAATTTCTTTAACAAATCCGTATGATTTTCTATCATGGCGCAAAGGAAATAGTAAGCAATAAAAGGGAGTAAGAATATAGTATTTAGATACTCCATTATAATCCCAATATCTGTTGACAAATCGCCTTTGCCAAAAGCAATGGATAAGTACTGAATACGATGAAATGGTTTAACTTCTTTTACTAGTATTTCTTTTAGAGGACTATCAATTTTGCTGATTTTTCGTGCAGCTGTCAGCATTCTAACCAAATAAGACAGACTGTCCAACTTCTGATTTAAGCGCGTCTTAGCTAAGAAAGATAAGACAAGGTTGAAAGCAAACCCTGTCAATACTAATGTCGCTGCCAACATTGGTGAAATAAAAATAGTCAAAAGAGATAGGAAAGGGTGAATTGCTAAGTACAGTATGCACCATTTCTTCCACTTGGCTTCTCTTGGCGGGGAATTTAAAGTTGCTCTTATCCCATTTTCACTTTGTTTACCTAGTTGATCAAATATATATAAGATACGAAATCTCTCACCAGAATGCTTACTGAAAAAATTTTCTAAATCAGCACTTGTTTTAAAATCGTGTATTCCAATACCATTGATTTTACTAAAAAGGTATTCTGCACCAAGGCTGGAGTAAGTTCGATTGAACTGACGAAAAACTTCTTCTAGATTGAGATCCTCCCAAGTTTGTTCATCTATAGGATCAGATCCTGAATCTTTTAAATAACTTTCTAGACTGTCAAATAAACTAAGGGAACTATCCTGCTTACCAATGAATTTTTCTTTTCCCCACTGCTGCTTTATTTCTGACATTCGCCGTCTTCTTTGAATGATTTCAGCACAGATAACAAAAATAAAAACAGCCAGACAGATTCCAAGAATAACAGATATACTCATGATTCTCTCCTTAAAATATAGAAAACAGTCAGATGAAATTAAATAACACAGAGCAACTATTTTCAATAATGCAATCTACGTCAAGTAGTTGCTTTACTGTGATAAGCGAGATAAAAATAAGTGTAATGCTTGATTAAATTAAAGTCACTAAAAGGGGGAGTTCTGTCCTTTTGGTCGCAGTATTTCAATACTATATCTGAAACTAAGCTTTTTTTCTTATTATTCCAGTTCCTTTTGATTTCCGAGATAAAAAGAGTCTATAAAAAGCCGTTTTTTAGACTTAAATTTCCGCTGCTTCAGCTAAATGAACTCCATAATAATGACTCATCAGGCCGACTTCATGGCTATTATAACTCACTGCTATTAATGCGGTCAAGCGGATGCAGCTTTTTATCCAGCAGACAAGGTAAGGCATTAATTTTGAACAGGCGAAACAGCCTATCACGCGCAGCATCAAGACAAATCCCAAGAAGGAAAAAAAGAGTGGGAATCGCTAAAATCAGGACAGCAAAAGTTATGCCGTTAACATTTGAAAAGAGCTGAGCCAATCTTGGAATAAAGTGATCATAAATTAAAGGGTGAACATGGCTGAGGTAAACGCCCAAACTCAAAGGCCCTACAATAGTCACAGCTACCTCTAGTCTTTCAGGTATCCTTTTGATTTTAGCGAAGATTAAAAAGATAGCCAAAGAAGACGTTAAAATAGTTCCTGAAGTATAATGCAAAAGAAATTCTGACTTAAAAAGAATAAAGAGATAGGTGATTAGGGTCGAAAGAAAAACAGCACTGCCTAATAACCGAAAGGACACTTTATCTTCCAGTTTGTATTTTTTGATATAAGCTCCTAAAATATAGAGGTAAATCAGCCAAATCATGCTGTAGCCATTGTCCAAACTAAATACTTTCTCGTCAAACACAAAAGGAATAACTGCAAAAACAAGAAAAGTCGTTATAAAGAAAAGCACAGCCTGAGATTTGGTCTGGTTTTGGATAGCTGTATTTAAAAAAGGAACAAAGAAATAAAGTCCAAAATAAGCTGTCATATACCAATAATAATTATGGTAAATCGGTGAAAAAGCTGTAAGCCAGCTATCAGAACTCAGAAGGTTAGGCTCTATCAAACTGATTAAGCCTGTTATTAAAAGTGAATAGAAAAGCACCTGAAGCCACAAGGTCAGCAACTTTCCATAATGGTGTTTAGCTGTCAGTCCAACATAGCCGCTAATAAGCGCATAAATATTAACCGAGCTGTGAACAAGTATCTGCAGACACCAAGCATAGACATACAAGGGACTGCCCTTCGTCTTGATAAGGTCTAGGATACCGCCTTGGGTCAATACATGCAGACCGCAAATCATAAACATGGCTGCAATACGGGCTAATTCAATACCTGGGTGACGAGATTGTTTGGCTGTCATGTCTTCCTCCCTATCGCTAGAATTGGAAAATAGATTATCAGCTTCTCATTTTTCAAGAAATCAACAGGCCTCATTATACAAAAACAGTATTACAGTTTAGTAATAAACAATTGACGTTGATTACCCTTCCTAAACATTCCTATCCCTATTGAGATTAAAAAAGCACTTCTGCTACTCTAATATAACGAAAGTGCCTTAAGTTTCAATTAAAAGTCTAGGAAAAAGACAGTAAGCCGTGCAAAAACAAATGGTGCAGCTCTTGGATTTTTCTTTGACTAATCTGCTTACTGTCAACCTGATTTAAACCTTCCATAAAATCAATAATCGTTTCGGTGGATAGGTTACTGTCAATCGCATGCGCCTTTTTACCGTATTCAATGTAAGAACGGTAAATTTCCCGCTTTTCCTTATTAATCCGCTTTGCCAACAGTTCAG
Organism: Streptococcus dentiloxodontae; assembly: GCF_053206925.1. Classification (NCBI taxonomy): domain Bacteria; kingdom Bacillati; phylum Bacillota; class Bacilli; order Lactobacillales; family Streptococcaceae; genus Streptococcus; species Streptococcus dentiloxodontae. The sequence goes on from NZ_JBRUHR010000002.1 coordinate 45,300, forward strand.
TAAACCGCTTATCGTCCAAAGCCTCCTGAGTAAAATACTGAGAAACAGATAAATTCACCTTTTGAGTACATAAGTTCAAAGCTTTTTCTAGCTTTTGCTCAAATGGCAGAGCCTCTTGTTTCAAAATTGTCCTTGCTTCTTCCAAACTATCCCCAATAATAAGCGGGAGGCACGCTTCAATCAGCTGCTCCTTGCTGCCAAAATAGTTATAAATGGATACGGGTGAAACCTGCGCTGCAGCTGCTATTTCTTTCATACTGACAGCTTTAAATCCCCTACTTTGAAAAAGACCCAAAGCTGCACGAATAATAGCCTCTTTTTTTCTCTGAGTATTCTTTTGATATTTGTTCATAAGACTTCCTTTCAAAATAAGTATAGCATAACTTTGAAATAAATTTAATTAAATTTCAAACTCTTGACTTCCTGAAAATAATTTTTTAAAATAAGTTTGAATTAATTGCAATTATATTTCAAACTTAAGGAGAAAAATAGTGGCAGATTCATTGATAGATTACCTTATTAGGCAGTCAAAAAGGCCTAGCGGACTTATTGGCGGTATAATGACGAGAATCTGGTCAATTTATTTTCGTGGTCTGAGCACATGGACTTTAAAGCAGATAGACAACCCAAACAATCTGACTATCTTAGATGTCGGCTTCGGCGGCGGAGCAAACCTGAAGCAGCTGGCAAAACAGCCTCAGGTTAAACTTTTTGGCATTGATGTCTCTGCTCAGGCTTTCAAACAGACGCGCAAACGCCTCCAAAAAGAAATTTCAGCTGGCATCGTTTACTTGCAGCTTGGTGATGTCAGCGCTCTGCCCTTTCCTGACCAAACCTTTGACCTTATCATAGCAACCCAGACCCATATCTATTGGGATAACTTAGAACTGGGTTTAGCAGAATGCCGCCGTGTGCTGAAAAAGGGCGGACGCTTACTGATAACGAGTGAGAAGAGTATGATAAGCTATCATTTGCCTACCTATAAAGATCCTGCTGTTTTTTTACATCTGCTTAGACAAATTGGCTACAGGCAGATTCAGATAAGAAGCAATGAAGTCTACTTAGGATTTATTTGCGAAAAATAAAAAGAAAAACTGCTCTTTGACCTTTAATCAATACAAAGCAGCAGTTTTTTCAATTTAAATTAATTTGTTTTAAACATAGTCTGGCAAAAAAAGCTAAAGCAATTCATAACATTTACTTTTACAATTAGGCTATTGTCCTGATAGTCTCTTCTGAAAATAGTGAAATAATTTTGCTCTAAAGTAATCAACAAAGATTCCCAGTATAAAAATGATAAATGTCAGTAAAACAATAAGGAACATAAATATAAAGAGCTTGTGAGGCACAATCACATCTGCCAGCTTAGGCAGAATTCGAGTAAACACCAATGGATGAACATGGGTAAGATAAACTCCTAGAGTCAATGGGGAAATGGTTAAAACAATACGTGACCACAAAGGTGGTAATTCTTTTATCTTTAGGCAGATAAGGAAAAAGAAAAGGCTTTGAAAAACGACTGTCGGTGATATATAGCTTCTCCATTGAACATAAGAAAACCAGTTTAAAGAAAAAGTTAACCCGACCATAACGATAAGACCCAAAAAGCACTGCCAGAATCTAATATCTTTTTCCAATTCAAAACGTCTAACAGCAGCACCAAACAAATACATCACTAACAGCCATAAAACACTATAACCTTCGGTCAAGCCAAAAATATCTTGTTTAAAAAGCGTTGGAAGCAGCGAAAAAAGCAGAAAACTTCCAACAACTAACTGCCCCAACTGCTTCTTAGGCAGCACTTGAACCGCCTGATTTATAAAAGGGGCGAATAGCAGCAAACCAAAATAACAGGTCATGAACCAGTACTGATTATGGACAATGGGAAAAACAGCATTGCTCCAATCTTGTAAAGTAATACCTTGCTTTGAAACTATTGAAAATAAAGCTGTGATTGATAAAGTATAGAAAATCACTTGCAGCCATAAGCGGCCAAATTTTCTATAGCTAAATCGAGAGGTCAAACCAACATAACCACTAATTAAAATATAAATATTAACAGCAGCGTAAGAAAAAGATTCTAAAACATTTGCAAAAACATAGTAACCATTCCAAGAATGTCCAAGTTTATCCAGTATACCACCAATCCCAAGAATATGAAGATTGCAAATCATCAGCATAGCCAAAATTCTGGCAAGCTCAATTCCCACATGGCGCGAGGAACCCTGCCGTTTTTTAATCACTTCTTTTTTGAAATATCATTTTTATTATGCCATAAGCAGGATGAAAAGTCTTTAGAAAAAAGCATCATTCTGTACAGATTTGTTCAATGACTCAGATAGGCTTATCTTTACGTTTCTCAAATCGAAACATACCATCAGAAAACTGTTCATCGTCCGATGCATCAAGTCTGTCTGTTTCATTTGGATCGGGGTGATGAGAATTGAAAAATTCAACAATGTGAAAGCCGCAGCGATTGACATAAAAATGAATATTCCTTTTCTCAAAATAGGGGGTCACCGTTGTCCAAATAGTAACCTCAGGAAAGCGTTCTTCCACTGCGCACCATGCAGCATATCCTAAACCTTTGCTATGAAAAGCAGGTAGAATAAACAAAAGATCTAACTCACCATGACAACCTTCAATGTTAACAACTAAACCGCCAACTTTTTTCCCGCCATCTATAATCCGATAAGCCTGACCGCTGTCAATTGAGCGCTCAATTGTCTCCCGTGAAATAATCTCTCCTGTTTCATTGACAGAAGCCCCCTTTTCAGCTAATCCCGCCTGAGCGCCATAGGCAAAAGATTCCTGATTATCACGAATAAACTGCTCTCGGTCACTTTCTTTCAGCAATTCAAGTCTTACCGATTTTCTCATATTATTACCGTCCATTCTACTATCGTTGTTATACTAACAATATGCTGTTAAAATCCCTTGCCTAACTCCAGTTATACCTGTTCGTTCTACCGGCACAAGCCCATTGTAATCAATACCATTACAGCAAGCGAGCTAGTGAGGGCTCTAGGCAAGATCCCGTAGGACTTGACGCAGTCTATATGTCAGTCGGCAGTCATGACTGATTTAATTCTGCCGTTTCCTCCAAGCCAAGCCTTAATTGATTGCTGAAACAGTCTGATAACCAAAACGCTTCAGCAAATCCCGCCCATATCGCAGACAAAAAGCAACCACTTCCTGATGACTTTTCCTATTTAAACTGGTAGTTAAATGTTAATGACTCTTGACTCTCACCTCTCCTAAGCTGTCGCAAAATAAAACATCAGATGAAGAAAAAGCAGCCAATGCAAGGTTTGAGTCTTTTCCCTAAGATAAGTAAAAAGCAAGGCCATTACAAAAGTCAAGACGACCATCATGGGCTTAGTTCCAAAATGTGAAATGTAAAGGAAATGTCCTGATAGGAATAAAAGTGGCAGAAAAATGATTCTCCATTTAAAAGATAGTTCCTCTTGCAAATATCGCTGCAAAAGACCAAAAGTAAGGTAATCCTGCCAGAAGACTGATATTATTGTAAACAATAAATAGTAGACCACTGGAAGATCTGTCCAATGGTAATGCCAAGGTAGGCTGACAGCAGCTAAAATTAAGATAGCATAAAGCCAGAGTATCTGTTTTTGCCTAACTTGAAACATTTCCCCAGTCCAATTCTGATGTCTATAAGCGAGTACTGCTAATCCTATAAGATTTAAGAGACTGCCTGCAACAATCATGCCTTTTTCACCAAAGTATTTGTTAAATAAGTCATGAGACAAGCCCAGATTAACCGTCAGTCCAAACAGCACTAACCAGACAAGGCTAAGCCCTGTTATCTTAACAAACCTTTTTATCATTGTTTTAGAATTCATGAAAGTCACTCCTTTGCTGAGTGTTATTAAAGAACTCATTCTTTTAACTTAAAGAATTCTTTTTCATCTTATTTAATCCATCGCCTTCAATTCCAGCACCATATCGCGGATTTGGGCGGCCAGTTCAAAGTCAAGCAGTTCGGCAGCTTCCTGCATTTGTTTTTGTAGTTTTTTGATAGCCTCTTGGCGTTCAGATTTGGTCATAGCACTGTAATCAACTGTTTCTTCGGCCACGTCTGTATCGCTAGATTTGCTGATAGCAATGAGATCGCGGATTTCTTTCTTAATGGTTTGCGGGACAATGCCGTGCTCCTCATTGTAAGCCATTTGGATTTGACGACGGCGGTGGGTTTCATCCATAGCCTTCTGCATAGACTCGGTAATCTTATCAGCGTACATAATGACATGCCCGTTACTATTTCGCGCAGCCCGTCCAATGGTCTGGATCAGACCGCGTTCATTACGAAGGAACCCTTCCTTGTCCGCATCAAGAATAGCTACCAAGCTGACCTCTGGAACGTCAATGCCTTCGCGCAGCAAATTGATGCCGATAAGAACATCAAAGACGCCTAAACGCAAATCGCGGATAATCTCGGTACGTTCCAAGGTCTTGATGTCTGAATGCATGTACTTGACCTTAACGCCCATTTCCTTGAGGTAATCGGTCAGGTCTTCTGCCATTTTCTTGGTCAGGGTTGTCACAAAGACCCGCTCGCCCTTTTCAGCTCTGCTATTGATTTCGCCCAAAAGATCATCCATTTGTCCCATGCTTGGACGCACTTCCACTTCTGGATCCAAGAGACCAGTCGGCCGGATAATCTGCTCAATGACTGTATCGGTCTGCTCCATCTCATAGTCACCCGGCGTTGCGGACACGTAGACAATCTGGTGGACATGACTCTCGAATTCTTCTCGGCGCAGCGGACGATTGTCCAGCGCACTCGGGAGGCGGAAACCGTAGTTGACCAGCATCTCCTTACGCGAGCGGTCACCATTGTACATGCCCTTAATCTGCCCCATAGTCATGTGGCTTTCATCAATCATGATGAGAAAATCCTCTGGGAAAAAGTCCAGCAAGGTGTAAGGCGGCTCCCCTTCTGCTCGCCCATCCATGTGGCGAGAGTAGTTTTCGACACCGCTGGTATAGCCCATTTCGCGCAGCATCTCTACGTCATACTCTGTCCTTTGGCGAATGCGCTGCGCTTCGATCAGCTTGCCTTCTGCTTCAAAGAGTTTGACCTGTTCTTCCATTTCCTTTTCAATCTTGGCAATGGCGACTTCCATGTGTTCATCATTAGTCATAAAGTGGGTAGCTGGGAAAATCGCCAAATGATCCACTTCACCAAGAACACGACCAGTCAAGCTCTCAATTTCTCGGATACGATCAATCTCGTCACCAAAAAATTCCACACGAAAGGCATGTTCGTCACGGCTAGCTGGAAAGATTTCCACCACATCACCACGCACACGAAAACGCCCCCGCTGGAAATCAATATCATTGCGCTCAAACTGAATGTCCACCAAGTCATTTAAGAGCTGGTCGCGAGAAATCTCCTGACTGGGCCGCAAGCTGACAACACTATCGGCATATTCCTTGGGCGAACCCAAACCGTAAATGCAAGAGACAGATGCCACAACAATAACATCATTGCGCTCCAAAAGCGCAGACGTTGCCGAGTGACGGAGTTTATCAATCTCATCATTGACGGAGCTGTCTTTTTCGATATAGGTATCACTAGAAGGCACATAGGCTTCAGGCTGGTAGTAATCGTAGTAAGAGACGAAATATTCCACCGCATTGTCTGGGAAAAACTCCTTAAATTCACCATAAAGCTGCCCAGCCAAGGTTTTGTTGTGGGCGATGACCAAGGTCGGCTTATTGACTTTCTGGATAACCTGACTCATGGTATAGGTCTTCCCTGTACCAGTAGCCCCTTTAAGAATTTGCGCTTTTTCGCCGCCTTCAATATTATCCACCAAAGCTTCAATGGCTTCAGGCTGATCACCTGATGGCTCGTATTTGGATACTAATTTAAAGTGATTATCTGTCACACGATCAATCATCTTGCACTCCTCATCTTTTTCATATAATTGGAAATCTCATCTGTAGAAAACTTGGCTACTAAAAATAGCCTAAAATCTACGATACGAGTTTTTCGAATGGTCTCTAATTTTCCTTTTTTCTTATAACCAAATTGCTTGGCATAAGAAACCGCCTGATCTCCTTCCTTGAACACAAGGTAAAAGTACGAGTAGGTAGTGTCCATCACACTGCCCGCGGTTAAGTGTGTATCGCCATCTGCCACTTGAGCTGCCTTTAAGGTATTTTTGAAGATTCGGTTAGCACCGCTCCCATACTCTTCATTTATCCCTTGAGACACGCTTTTATCCCGTCTACCAATCGTTTCAATAACATCATAGGGAATCACCAAGCGCTTGTTTCTAAATACGCCATAATAACGCGTAACAGCCTTCTCATCAAAGCGGAACACAACCCGTCTTTGAAACAGTCCAATAATCAGGTGAAGAACCAGCAAGGTCAAAGGAATACCGATACCTCCCATAAAAAGACTTGCAAGCAGTGTCCCCACCCAATCTGAATTAGGAACAAAGGGCATGACTATAAATAAAAGACTATAAAAGAGGCCTAACGGACCACCAAATAATATCACAATCAGTGACTTCCACAGGCTATACCGTATACTCATAAATATTCCTCCTACTATCTATCATCATTAACCTCTTTCCCCTCTATTTTACCACATCATTATAAAAGACCGAGTTTTGAAACTCAGTCTTGGACTTTACTTTCTAACATTAACTGCCAAGCTAGATAGATACTCCCCAAAAGCAGAACGATACTAGTCAAGAGGCTTCCTTCCGTACCAAAAGCTCCGCCTGAAATCCAATCAGCTGTCCCAGCTTTTTGACTAAAACTAAAGAGCGCTGCTCCTGATTCTGTTCCACTAACAGCAACACCATAGATATTGCCTTGTGTAAAATTCCATGCAGCATGAAAAGCTGAAACAGCCCAGAGATTATCCGTCTTCAACGTGTAAAGCGCCATAAAGACACCAGACAAGATAATGCTTAAAATAGATAAAAAGGTGACATGACCATTCCCCAAATGCAAAATTCCAAAAAGAGAACTTGAAACACCAACAGCAATAGCCAAATTAAAACGCTTGTTGAGAAGCGGCATGAGCCAGCCACGTGTCAGCAGCTCCTCTGTCCCGCTTTGGATAAACCAAAACGGCATTAAAGAAAGAGCATAAAGGATAGTTGTCCAAGAAAAATCGACATTGTCAAAATTGAGACCGCCAAAGATATAAGTGATAGCAAAAGCAAGTGAGAAGACCAGTGTTCCTAATCCCCAGCCCTTGAAAATTTGAAGCCAAATATGCCCTTTAAATAAGCCTAAACTGCTGATTGGACGTTTTTCAAATTTCCAAACCCAAAATAAAACAAGCAATGATATAAACAAAAATAACGATAATTGGAGATACAAACTTGTATTAAAAACAGAGTAAATATCATGACCACTTGCAATACTTACAATAGCAATCGGAGCACCTATAACAATACCTTCCAAAATTGCACCTACTATTTCAAACACATAGACCATCAGACAGGTCAAGATCAGAAACAGCCATTTAGGAAGCTTATCGTACAAATGTGTCGGAGCTTCTAAAATTCTTTTATCATTCATAAAGCATTTCTCCTTTTTATATTATTTCAGTAATACAATTATAGCATTGTCCATCAAAAATGACAAGTGAACTGAGGCAATTTTTCTAAGCTTATATGTCATAAAACATAACATATAAACCTCTTAAAGTTTGCTTAATCCTTGCTGATTTGCTATAATAAAGCTTATATTTGGTTGGGCTGGAGCCTTTTTCATCTTATTCTGGGTGTTAGAGGCTCTGCTATTTTGAAAATAGCATTAATAACAGGCTTCACCAGTAAAATTATGGACAGTTTTATAACATGTCCAAATAGATAAAAGGAGATCACAATGACCTCAAAATGGAAAGCTCTATTGCTGACAATTGTCTCAGCATTTCTCTTCCTTAGCGGTGCTAAAGCATCCGCAGAGTCAATCAGCATCGTTTCTGATACCGCTTATGCGCCCTTTGAATTTAAGGACAGCGATCAGACTTACAAAGGAATTGATGTTGATATTATCAGCGAAGTTGCTAAACGTGCAAACTGGGATTATGAACAGACCTATCCTGGTTTTGATGCAGCTGTCAACGCTGTCCAGTCAGGGCAAGCCGATGCTTTAATGGCGGGAACAACGGTAACTGAAGCACGACAAAAGGTCTTTACTTTTTCAGACACTTATTATGATACTTCTATCGTTGTCTACACAAAAGGCGATAAGAAGATTTCTGACTACAGTCAGCTTAAAGGCAAAACTGTTGGTGTCAAAAACGGAACCGCTGCTCAGACTTGGCTTGATAAACACGCTGACCAATACGGTTTCACTGTAAAAACCTTTGACACCAGCGATTTGATGAACAATAGTTTAGACTCAGGTTCTGTTGATGCAGCTATGGATGATACACCTGTTGTCCAATACGCCATCAGTCAAGGGAAAAATTACGCAATCAATATTGATGCCGAATCAATCGGAAGCTTTGCTTTTGCTGTAAAAAAAGGTAGTAAATACGAGTATTTGATTGATGATTTCAACAAAGCATTGGCTGAGATGAAAAAAGACGGAACCTATGACAAAATCATGAACAAATGGCTGGGCAAATCAGCTTCAGCTAATTCATCAACACCATCTGCTTCATTGAATTTAACAGGTGATGCTAATGCTAAAGCAACACCTGTCAAGGATACTTATACCATCGTTCTTGATTCGTCATTTGCACCTTTTGAATTTCAAAACGGTTCTGGCGATTATCAAGGAATTGATGTTGAGTTAATCAAAGCTATCGCCAAACAGCAGGGCTTTACGCTTGAGCTGCAATATCCTGGCTTTGATGCAGCCCTCAATGCTGTTCAAAGCAGTCAGGCAGACGCTGTTATTGCAGGGATGACCATCTCCGACGATCGTAAAACGACCTTTGATTTCTCAGACAGTTATTACTCATCCAATACTATTCTTGCGGTCGCTAAAAACAGTGATGTCAAAAGTTATGAAGACCTTAAAGGCAAAACAGTCGGAGCTAAAAAGGGAACTTCTTCTTACGATTGGCTGACTCAGCATGCTGACCAATATGGTTACACCGTCAGAGCTTATGATGATGGCTCAACCCTTTATGATAGCTTAAACTCAGGTTCTGTTGATGCTATCATGGACGATGAAGCCGTTCTCAAATATGCTATTCAGCAAGGCCGTAATTTTAAAACACCTATTGATGGTGAAAAATCAGGAGATGTCGGCTTTGCCGTTAAAAAAGGAGCAAATCCCGAACTAATTCAAATGTTTAACAATGGCTTAGCAGCTTTGGTTAAATCTGGTCAATACGATAAAATCATCAATAACTACCTAGGCAATGACAACAAGAAAACATCTTCGTCATCAAATTCGACAGATGAAACTACCATTTGGGGACTCATACAAAACAACTACAAACAATTGCTACAAGGTCTAGGCATTACAATTGGTCTGACACTGCTATCATTTACCATCGCCATGCTTATCGGTATTATTTTCGGAATGATGGCCGTCAGTCCAAGTAAGATCGCTCGGACAATTGCTCAAGTCTTTGTTGATGTGATTCGCGGTATTCCGCTTATGATTGTGGCTGCTTTCATTTATTGGGGGATTCCAAACCTTATTGAATCCATCACACATGAACAATCACCAATTAATGACTTCGTTGCGGCTACGATTGCGCTTTCGCTCAATGGCGGAGCTTACATTGCTGAAATTGTCCGCGGCGGTATTGAAGCTGTTCCTATCGGACAGATGGAGGCCAGCCGCAGTCTTGGTATTTCTTATGGTAAAACGATGCAAAAAGTCATTTTACCGCAAGCTGTTAAGCTCATGCTGCCTAACTTTATCAACCAATTTGTTATCTCATTGAAAGATACAACAATCGTATCGGCTATCGGTCTAGTCGAACTCTTCCAAACTGGTAAAATTATCATTGCCCGCAACTACCAATCTTTCCGCATGTATGCTATCTTAGCTATCATTTATCTGGTGATTATCACCATTTTGACCAAGCTGGCAAAACGATTAGAAAAGAGGCTTAAATAATGGCTGAATTGAAAATTGATGTACAAGATCTGCACAAGTCCTATGGTGACAATGAAGTCCTCAAAGGAATTAATGCTCAATTTCATGAAGGAGATGTTGTTTGCATCATCGGACCTTCTGGTTCTGGAAAGTCGACTTTTCTTCGGACGCTGAACCTGCTTGAAACCATCACGTCTGGCAAGGTTTTCGTTGACAATTCTGATTTATCAGATCCTAAAACCGACGTTGATAAGGTTCGAGAAAATATTGGAATGGTCTTCCAGCACTTCAATCTCTTTCCGCATATGACTGTCCTTGAAAATATTACCTTTGCGCCAGTCGAGCTGAGCAAATACAGCAAAGAAGAAGCTCAAAAAGTTGGCATGGAATTATTGGAAAAGGTAGGACTTGCCGATAAGGCCGACGCCAAACCAGATAGCCTATCAGGCGGTCAAAAGCAACGTGTTGCTATTGCACGCAGCCTTGCCATGAACCCAGATATTATGCTCTTTGATGAACCAACATCTGCCCTTGACCCTGAAATGGTCGGTGATGTTCTCAATGTTATGAAAGACTTAGCTGAACAAGGCATGACCATGCTGATTGTTACGCATGAAATGGGCTTTGCTCGCAAGGTTGCCAACCGTGTTATCTTTACAGATGGCGGACAATTCCTCGAAGACGGCACACCAGAACAAATCTTCGACAACCCGCAGCACCCACGTCTCAAAGACTTCTTGGACAAAGTGCTGAATGTTTAACGTGTTAAGTTTATCTGTGACTAAAGTCACTAGCTAAACAACGTAACGTCCTATCAGACGTTACTAAACACCTTACTAGCAAAAACCCTCAGTTAATATCGAACTGAGGGTTTTTGCGTCGTAACTTTATCAAACCAATTCTTTATATCTCTAACTGGTGATGTCAGCCACTATGGTGGACTGACTTACACCCTCACTTAGTAAAAAAGCAAGACATAATCGGTCTGGCTTTTTTACTGTCGTAACTGTTGTTATAAACTAAAGTCCACATCTCCAAATATTTAGCAAAAGTCCTATAAGACGTTACTAAACACCTTACTAGTAAAATCCCTCAGTTCGATATTAACTGAGGGATTTTGTGTCGTAATTTTATCAAATCAATTCTTTTATATCTCTAACTGGTGATGTCAGCTCCCCTTCTTCTAGCCTCTTTATGATAACAGTCCCTTGACTTTTTGAAAGCGCTTTGCTAGAATATTACTATAACATTATCGGAGGTAAGGTGCATTGAAAAATTAAAATTCTTCATAATTGGATATACTTTATCTGGAAGAATTTTTTGTGTGCACCGAAAACCAAAAGCTGTAGCTGAACTGCTGCTATTTTTATTGTCAACAAAAGAGCCCTACTGGATAAAGTAGCGGCTTTTATTGTTGAAAAGAAAGGCGGACAGTCTATGATGCTACAAGTCCATTGTCTAACTATTATCCACCAGAAAGATTTACAAACACTCGTTAAAGATTTATCCTTAGTCGTCAATTCTGGTAAGAAATTAGCTATTATCGGGGAGGAAGGAACCGGCAAGTCTACCCTCCTCAAGGCTATACTCAACCCTGAGCTAATTGGCAGCTACACTGATATGACGGGTACTATTCAGAATAGCTTTAGCCGAATCGGCTACTTGCCACAAAACATAGAAGAGAAAGATTTGGCTCTAACCATCAAAGACTATATTTACCACGATATAGATTATGATCTGTTTGATTTCAATCGCTTTTATCAAATGGCAGAGCGTTTTCAGTTTGACAGTCAACGATTTGATGACGATAGCCAAACCATTTCCAGTCTTTCAGGTGGAGAAAAATTAAAACTGCAACTCCTTAAAATGCTTGCTTATGAGCCTGACTTGCTTCTTTTTGACGAGCCTTCCAGTGATTTGGATTTGGAAACAACGATCTGGCTGGAAAAGTTTATCCGCCAGACGGACAAAACCATTATTTTCATTTCTCATGATGAAACACTGCTGGAAAACACTGCTACTGCTATTTTACAGCTTGAGCTGGGCAAAAAACGCCAAGAACCCCGCGCCAGCTATTTTCAAGGGAATTATCAAGATTATAAACAGCGGCGCAAGAAAAAATTTGCTAAGCAGAGTCAACTTGCACAAAAAGAACGTGAGGAACATGCCAAGAAAATGGCGCGCCACCATCGCATCCACCAAAGTGTAGAGAATCAGCTTCGTAACACGAAAAATGATGTTTTAGGGCGGCTGCTAGCCAAGAAAATGAAAAATGTTCTGTCTCAGGAAAAACGCTATGCCAAGGAAGCGGAAAACTTCACGGAAATTCCGCAAGATATGGATGCCATCAAGATCTTTTTCTCAGATATCAGACCTCTGCCTGTCAGCAAGATCTTGCTGTGCTGGGAAAATCGGCCTTTGCCAACGGGACAAGTGATTGACCTTGAAATCCGCGGTCAGGATAAGCTGGCTATTACAGGACAAAATGGGATCGGCAAGACACGCCTGCTTAAAGAGGTTCTTGCTGCATTGATGGACAAACCAGACCTGTCCGTCGGCTATATGCCACAAAACTACGAAGAATTACTGGACGATAAGCAGTCTGCTCTGCAATTTCTCAAAAAGAATGCAGACGAAGAATCTTGCCGCAATCTGCTGGCCAGCCTCCAATTCACACGGGATGAAATCATGCACTCTGTTACAAGCTTATCAGGTGGTCAAAAGGCCAAACTCTTTCTAGCCAAGATTGTTTTGGAAGGTAGCAATGTACTGCTGCTAGACGAACCAACACGTCATTTTTCTCCAACCAGTCAGCCACTTATTCGACAAGTTTTCAAGGATTTTCCGGGTTGTATTATCAGCGTATCGCACGATAGGAAGTTTATAGATGAGGTGGCTAGAGAACAGTATTACTTAACGCAAACAGAATTGGTAAAATTGAATTAATACTCAAAGAAAATCAAAATCAGACGAGGCAACGTCTTAAGCAAATTCGCTGACGCTGAATTTGCTACGCCATGTCCTATAAGGGCCTTGGCTAAAAACCTTACTAGCTCGTTGGTGAAATAATATCGATTTCACCTCCTCGCGTCGCAACAAACCGCAGACAACTTCAATTATCTAGTGGATAGTTGAAGGCTGAAATGAGACAAACCTAACTTGTATCACTGGAGTACGGCAAGGCGAAGTTAATGACGTATTATTTTGATTTTCAAAGAGTATAACAAAAGCCCTAGACCATGAAAAACACCTTTTAAGTCAGACTTTTTCTGTCTAATTTAGAAAGTGCAGCTCAACTCTAGGGCTGTTTTTCTATTTGAGATGGCTTAAGATTCTTCTTTTTTCTTGGCTAATTTCTCACGTTCCAAACGCAATTTGCGATTAGGATTAAGCCTATTAAAAAGCTCCTCTAATTTTTCAGCGTTCCAGACATCAGCTGCCGACACAAAATTGCCATCTTTATCTTTAAATGATATTGGTTTATCACCCATAAGAACACCCCATTTTCTTGAATTGGTAAACAGATTGAAAACAGCTTATTGCACTTACGACACTATTCCCTCAACACTTGTTATACAGAATGTTACAACATGAGAAAAGTGATTCGCTCTTAATCACTTTTCGAATTAGTAAGTTCGCTAAGCAAGTTTCAGAGAACTATCATCTTCTTATTTGATAACTTTGCTAACAAGGACTGAACTGTTACGACATGCAGTCAAGTCAGTCGATGTTACTGACTTGACCGCATTAGTGATGCTGGTAGGAAGTCCGCCATAGCGGCTGAAATTTGACTGCCATATTTTTCAAAACATTACGACATGAGAAAAGTGATTCGATTTTAATCACTTTTCGAATTAGTAAGTTCGCTAAGCAAGTTTCATAGAACTTGCTGTGATTTAGTTAGCGGCTTTAGCCGCAACTAAATCTGCGAAGTTAATCCACAAACTCAAATTCAAACTTACCGATACGAACGATATCCCCATCTTTAGCTCCGCGTTCACGAAGAGCTTGGTCAACCCCCATGCCACGTAATTGACGGGCAAATTTCATGATCGATTCATCACGTTCCATATTGGTCATGACAAAGAGTTTTTCAAGTTTTTCACCAGACAATACCCAAGCAGCATCATCCGCGCGCGAAATATCAAAGGGACGTTCATCCGCATCGAAGCCGTAATAAACCTCTTCTTGCGCCATGTCCTCTTCTGTATACAAGAGGAATTCTTCTGTTTTATCCAACAATTCTGCTGTCGCGTCCAGCAAATTCTCCAAACCTTGATGCGCCAAACTTGAAATAGGGAAAATCATCGGCAATTCGTCAAATTCATCATAGTCAGATGCTAATTTTTCCTTGAAGGTTTTCAAATTTTCTTGGGCTTGAGGCATATCCATTTTATTGGCCACGATAATCTGCGGACGCTCCATAAGACGAAGGTTGTAAGTCTCAAGTTCTCTATTAATTTGGACATAATCTTCGTAAGGGTCGCGTCCCTCTGCCGCTGACATATCCAGTACATGCAGGATAACACGTGTGCGCTCAATATGACGCAGAAACTGCGTCCCAAGACCAACACCTTGTGATGCCCCTTCAATCAAACCGGGCAAATCAGCCATGGCAAAGCTCTCACCTGATTTGGTGCGCACCATACCTAAGTTAGGGACAATCGTCGTGAAATGATAGGCGCCAATCTTAGGCTTAGCAGCTGAAACAACACTAAGAAGAGTTGATTTCCCGACTGACGGAAAACCAACTAGACCTACATCAGCCAAAATTTTCAATTCTAATTCCAGCTCACGCTCTTCGCCAGGCTCTCCATTTTCAGAAATTTCCGGTGCAGGATTTCGCGGTGTTGCAAAACGAATATTGCCACGGCCGCCGCGGCCGCCATGAGCGATGACAAACTCCTGTCCATTTCCCACCAAGTCTGTGATGACCTTACCTGTCTCACTATCTCTCACTGTTGTTCCTGGAGGGATCGCGACAATCAAATCCTCAGCACCGCGGCCGTGCATGCCCTTAGTCATGCCCTTTTCGCCATCCTTAGCTTTAAACCTGCGATTATAACGAAAATCCATCAGGGTTCTCAGACCCTCGTCAACACGAAAAATAACTGAGCCGCCGCGGCCGCCATCGCCGCCCCACGGACCACCGTTAGGAACATATTTTTCACGGCGAAAAGCTACCATACCATCACCGCCACGACCGGCTTTCACAGAAATCTTAGCCGTATCTAAAAACATACTCATATAATAATTTCACTCTCTTTCTGCCTTCTTTTGTGCCAACGATTAACACAAAAAAACGCCCTGAAGCGTCTTAGAATACAGCTGCTACAGCTGAAAATACCAGAGCACCAACAGTTACGATTAACATAACAAGAACGACAAATATTGTCAATCGTTCAAATGCTGTTTTTTTACGCGGTCCGTTATCACCAAATGCCACTATTCTTACCTCTTTTTTTCTTATAAATATCTCTTTTATGGTATCAAATTTCCGATAAATAAGCAAATCATACCAGCCTTTGTAGGAATAATCTTTTTAAGATAAAAAAGATTATTTAAGTCTAATCGCTTTTATGCCGAAGGTATTTTACAAAGTTGCCTAAATAAGGCTAGATAGATGATTTTTTCTAAAGTCAAGCGGCAGCTTTCAGAAAAAAGGAAGTTCAGTTGAACCTCCTTTTTGTTTCAAAGATAAATTATAGGAAAGTAACAATACCAGTACCGTATGCGATGCTGACAGACTTTCCGCCGTAGGTGCCAGTAGCTCCTTTGACTTGTCGGCCAAGCTCGTCGAAATAATAAGTATTGCCATCTGATGCTTGGTAGAAACCAGTCACTTTATTACCATTCTTATTGACATAACTCCAATATCCTGATTCTCCTGAAACAGTTGTTTCAACAAATTTTTCGCGTGCTAACTGACCTGAATTCTTGTCATAATAGTAAGTCTTGCCTTCTTTATCGGTTTGCCAGCCATCTTTAGCCTGAACACCATTGTCATCAAAATAGACTTCCTGTCCATTAATGGTTTGATGTCCTGTAACTTTCTGTCCCTTAGCATCAACATAATACCACTTTCCGCCTTCTGTTACATAGGAGTTGCTAACACGGCGGCCTTCATGTCCTTCATAGAAGTATGTTTTACCATTCTCAGTAGTTACAAAAGCACCCTTGACTTGCTTACCATCTTTATCAAAATAATAGTTTCTGCCATTAATGACCGTCGAACCAGTCTGAAGGACACCATTTTTATCAGCATAGAGATAGCTTTCATCATACTGAATCCATCCGGTAGCGATTTCTCCGGTATCTTTATTAGTGTAATAAGTATTACCCTCAGAATCAGCTATCTTCTTGCCTTTTTTCAGATAATCGCCCGCATCAAGTTTTATATTGTAAACGTCACTATCAGTATATCCCTTAAACTGACCTAGACTAACCATAACACGAAACTTACCAAAGAAATAGTTTTTACTGTCAACAGTTTGAAGGCCTGATACAGAATGACCATCTGCACCGAAATACATAATCTGGTCATCGGAAATTTCTACCCAAGTATTTTTTACATTTTCACCATCTACCGTATAAGTATAGTAATTATCTTGATAATTGAGGTCTGAACGTTCTCCTATGATATAGTCACTTGACTGTTTGCTGTCTTCAGCTGCCTGACTGCTAACTGCTTGACTCTCTTGGCCAGCAGCTGTTGCAGTTGTATAACTGGTGGCCGCTTGGCTGTCCTGACTAGTTTCTGATTCCGTTAATTCAGAGGTACTTTCTGTTTTAGTCTCAGCCGTTGTCGCTTCGGAAGTGACAGTCTCTTGAGAAGTTGCTTCAGAAGATGCTGTCTGATCGCTCGCTGCTTCAGATGTTTCAGTAACTGCTTCTTGCTCTTGAGCGTTCACTTCTTGACCTTCAGCAGTATTGGCATTAGCAGAGCGGTCAATGCTGGTTTGGACAGTTTCAGTCACCGTATCTTGTACCTGACTTTCCACTACAGGAGTAGCGGTATCTGCAGTCTCCTCGGCAGCTACAACATTAGCGCCCAATAAAAGGCTTGAAAATAGCAGAGCCGAAACAGAGGTTTTTAAAAATGTATTTTTCCTAATCATAATAAACGGCCTTTCTTTTAATGATAATCTTATATTAACCTTAAAAAACTAAAAAGTCAATACTTTTTGTTTTAAAATAATAATACATTTTTAATTTTAAATAAAAAAACAGAGAAAATCGTCTGATTTCCTCCTAAATATAGCTTCTAATATATTTGATAAAAATTGGGTCTTAGTTTTTAGTAAGCCATGATAAATAAAAACTGTAAGTTAAGTAAAGCTTTTAAGCAGGAAAATCTTCCTTCAAAAGCAGCCAGACGAATGGGGGATATTGTTTCTCATTGACAGAACAACTACCGTTTTCTTGTTTATTTCTCAAACATAAAGTAAAATAATGTTTGTTTTTCTGTAAGAGTATGACAACACTTACAGCAGTGCCTAACATTTTTTCAAGAATTCTTCAAGATAGCCTTAACAATTTTAGCATTATCATAAGAAATGAACGTGAGCTTCTTCCATCCAATAAAACAGCTTCTTCGACTTCTTTTAAATTAGGATTTAAAATATCAACTTTATGACTCATCAAAGATAGGTCAGGCTCAAAATTTTGGAGAGCCTGACTTTTTTTAAACCAACTCAATAAGGACATTAGCTAACCTCCATCCAATTCTATTAAGCCATTTTTAACCCTGTCCATACGAAATGAGGTGCCATTGACCGCCTTTTTTCCTGACCAAAGTCCAAGACCAGGCAGTGTAATGATCATTAGGACTAAATCCTGGATCTGGGTCACTGCCTGTTGTAAAACTTGATGTAAAAACGATACAGTCATCATAAGTTTTAGAATTATCCTTTTTGTCATACCCCTCTTGATAACGCTTAGCATCCCCTTCTTTCCGACTGGCAAGTTCTTCTTTAGACTGTTCGTCTGAGGTGTAACTGAGCTTTTCTAATTGGCAGTTCTCAAAGGAAGCAAATTTCCTTAAGATCACCTTGGCCGCAGCTTTTCTTTCCTTTTGAGAATATAATCTTGAATGACCGTAATTAATATTGACATGTGAAGTATCGCCAGGCTGACCAAAAACAAAAAAATAGAGAGCTCTTATGCCAATAATGCATCCCAAAACCAAAATGATTAAGATGATTGTCTTTATAACGCGTCGCATGTAAATCCTCCTTATTGCCATTATAATACAGCGTCCGAAGTAGTCCTGATATACAGACAGAACGGATTAGCTTTCAAATAGTCTCACAGCAAAATTCTTTATTGAAAAACTTAGGATTCCTTGCGCTCACCTGTTACAAACATGGTAAAGGTCGCTTTTGCCACTTCTTGTTCTAACTGATTGGTTACCGTAACATCAACTACTTTTGTTGTTCGACCGTCATGGACACAGCGTCCATCAATCAATAACGTATCACCTAGTTTGCCAGACTTTAAATAATTGATGCTGGATTGAAGCGTCACCGCATCAAAACCAGTTGATATAGAGACCAATCCGCTGATTTGATCACACAGGGTAAAGATATAACCGCCATGGGCAAAACCGTAGTAATTTAAGGATTTATCTACTACTTCTGTCGTCACAACCACATGACCCTTCTCAAAAGAAACCATGTCAAAATTTTCAAACACGCGAATTTCGTGCAAATGCTTGTCATTCATTACTTTTACCTTCTGTCTTTTAAATATATTCATATTATAGCACTTTCAAAGACGAAAAGACTGCTTGAAAAACAGTCTTCCATTTTCTTCTATAATAAATACTCATATAATTTAAAGTGTGTCAATCCTGTATCTTCGTAGTACAGTTGAATAGAGCCTTGGTAGGTGAAACCACAGCTTACATAGAGCTTTTCAGCAGGAAGATTTCCCTCCAAAACATCCAGACGAATGGTTTTCTGCCGATTTTCTCTTGCTAGATTAATCGCTTTTTGTACCATTTCTTTGGCATAACCATTGCCAGAAAAAGAGGGATGAACCCCTAGTGCATGAATAACTGTAATATCAGAAGCATCAGCCTTTATCTTCCAATTAAAAGCCTGATAGCCTTCATTACAGTCATGGTTAAGAACCATGGCCGCCACTATTTGCTCCCCTTCAAGACCTATCAATAAGTCACCATCTGAAATAGAAGTCTTTAAAAAATCTGGTGCAGGGTAAATGTCCTTCTTCCAGCCAATATCAAAGGGCGACCCCTGCATACCATCAATTAAAGAATGGTAAAATCGCCTCACTCGTGCATAATCTTTTTCTTGTGCTTTTAAAATATTCATATTCACCTTAAGTCTTAAAAAAGTTGATACCAAATAGCGTAAAAATCAGTCAGTACAAACAAAATGATTGAGTGACTAGCCAATCTCTGGGACACTTCAGTTTATAGCCGTAGTCAAAAGAATATCCTATTCAGTCTTTGTTGTTTAAATAAAAAAATAGTTTTGCTCTACCCCAATAGAAAAATAAACGAAGCAAACTCTTATTCTGCACTTTTAATCAGCAAACTTACAACCACAGCAGTTCGCTGTCTCCAATGACTTCATTGCTTTACTCCTGCTTCTACGATTAGCGCGGTGACAGCTCACCAACCAAATATCTGCTTATTTTCTTGGAGCAACTGTGTAGAGCAGAGCATTTCCCTTTCACTTCCCACCGACACACCTGTCTGTAGTGAGGATCCTTGATAGGTCTTATACAAACTGGGAGTTTTCTCTTATTCTTCAAACTTAATTACCTGATTATTCACATCAACTGTCGCTTTCACGCCGAATGGTATAATGCATCTCGGCTGTGCATGGCCAACATTAATGTTAAACACTATAGACAGGCTCGGATTTGCAATTACATCAACCAGTATTTGTCTGTACTCCTCCGCATAGGTCTCATCCATTGGCTTCCCTGCCAAAACACCTGAGACAACATCAAAGATACCTGTCCCTTTCAGTGCGATAAGTGCTTCTCTGTATTTCTCAGGAGGCATTTTTTCTTCGCTAGATTCCAGCAGCAGAATTTTGCCAACCCAATCCTCTTTTTTGGGGAACAGTCCATATCTACTGCAAAGCTTTGGCATATCCGCATATCGGTCATCATTAAAAATATCGTAAAGTGACTCAATACAGCCTCCGAGTATCTCACCAGAAAATATAGAACTGCCCTGAAGCAATTCAAACCCATGGTTTGAATGAGAAATTAAGGGCTTTCCAATTTGGTCTACACCAAAATTTACCCTGCTTTCATACCACACCTCGCTGGGCTTTATTTCCTTTATCGTTCCGGTCTGTATCATTTCCTCAAAATACTTTTTTGTATAGGGAAGCATCTCCTCGTCAAGCTCGCAGATATCAGCAAGGAAGGATTGTCCGTAGAATGTATTTATCTCAACTTTATAGAGCATTAAATGATTGATGGTAGTATCTGAAAAACCGAGAAACACCTTTTCCGAAACAGCATCAGCCAACTCCCCTTGCTCAAATAAATACGGTAACAGGCGATAGGTATCATCACCACCGATAGCACAAAGAATCATGTCAATATCTGGGTCTCTGAATGCCTGTAAAAGATCAGCGGCGCGGTCTTCCGGATGATTCTTCATATGTTCAATTCCCTTAAGCGCATTTGGCATAAACCTTATATTCAGTCCAAAATCTTTCAGTCTTTTTACACCGATTTCCACTTCATGCCTGACAAAATCTTCTCCTATTATCCCAGCTGAGAGACTTACTATAGCTACATTTTTAATCATTATTGTTTACCTCAAAAATTCCAATTTGCTGCTCTGACATCTACCTTAGACATTCCACTGCCCAATATCTAGCGTAGCAACTCAACTCTCACACTCTTTGACAGGATTTGTCCTTGGATAAGTTGCCGCAGAGTATTCTGTCTGCCTGATACCAAATTTGCCCGATTTCCCGAAAAGAGCAGTATTACCGTATGTTCGTATCTGTTTTCCTTTGATCCTTGACATCAATACTACCCACCTCTACCTGATACACCTGCAGAAATCAGAAAGTCTGCTGGAAGTTTGCGTTAGCTTCACCTTAAAATATAACTATATTTACCAGTCTTCCCAAGTATTATACACCTTATTTGCTTCGCTTCCCTTAAAATGAATCACAAAAGCTCTCCAACTGTCAACGATAGGTATCCATAAGATTTATAATAGATTATATCAGGTTTTTCAGATAATTATAACGAGCAAAAAAATTTTATACAATGGGTAATGGACTTGATCTCTGCAATTAAAAACACTCTTGACTATAGTTTACTAGATTTCAACAGAAGTGTTTTTCTTTTATCTCATTTGGTGGGAGCTTTGCTGCGAATCCTCCAAAGACAAACAAAAATGCAGCCTCAAAGTAGGTCGCATTTTTGAAAAGCTGGATAAACAGTCAAGTCAAGACAGTTTCGCAGTCACCTATCATTCATCGTTCTAATCATATCAGCTAGTGAGTTATCGTTATCAGAACAGACTAATTTGGCTTCCTAAATCAAGTTTATCTTGCTTTTTTGCCAAATAGTAAATGAGAACACAGCCGATGCACATCACAGTTACAGATAACATGGTTCCTTCAAGACCAAAGTTCTTATCAAAGGCAAAGCTGCTAACAGCACTCTCTTTGTTCATCATAAAAATGGAATACTTTGATAAAGCACCACTATTTGGTAAACCAAAAATGATATTTTGTGTGAAATTCCAAGTGGTATGGCAGGCCATAGCCATCCACAAGCTATCAAATCCAGCAACAAACAAACTAAAGAAAATACCTGAAAGCAAGGTGTCCATAAATCCTAAAGCTGATATTCCGTCATTTCCTAAGTGCAAAATGGCGAACAAGAGTGCGTTTGCGATAATGGCAAAGGGAACACTATTGTAGCGTGCCTTTATCCTTTGATACAAGAAACCTCGACAAACCAACTCTTCAGCTGATGATTGAATAAAGACTACAAGGAATAAAAGCAGTAAATGCAGAGGTTCAAACTTATAGAAATGAAGTTTAAAATCCCCGTGCCAAAGTGCAAGCAGCGCACAAATACCGTTTGAGAGGAAACCGATTAAAAATCCTAAAAGCAGCATTTTCAGGGTATTCCCCGTTTTATTAGGCTTTATGGCCTCCAAGGTTGCCTTATTTTTCTTCTTAAAAATCAGAATGAATAATAGAGTAGCAACCCATATTCCCCAAAATATGACATACATGTTAAAGGTAGACTGAAAACCTTTGCTAAAGAAACCTGGTAAAGGGAAAGGAGTTGCAAAACCAGAAATGAGATCTCCCACAAGAAAGAGAGCAAAGCTTAGAAAATAAAGCCAGATGAGATTGTCTCTTAATAGTCCTTTTATTTTTGACATTGTAAATCCTTTCGTAAGCAAGCTATTTTTCATGTGCCTGAATCCACTCGTCAATAGATTGTGCCATTTGCTCGTAATGGGTATGGTAGAGCAGGTGGGTGGCATCTAGTTTTTCAATGGAAACGTCATTTGGATCTTCTGATAGGTCAATGTGCTGCTGATCCCAGTCTTTCAGATTTTTGAACTCTTTCTGGCGCATCTTGATACTATCGTCAGACTGTTTGGCTAGGAAATACTTGGCTGGCATACCCTTAGGGAATTTGACCTTTCTCATCTTATGAAGGTTTTCACTGACATGCTTGTCTTCATCAAGCAAGGTTTTATTGCCATAATTTTTAGTACCGATGGAGAAATACTGTTCATTGACTGTCTTATCCACATCAGGAATAGTTTGTGCCCATTTAAAAGTTGATTTATCAGAAGCAGTCGTTACTTCACCTTCCATATCTGGCGTGCTGGTATCCATACCGATAAAGCCTTTAACATCACTTGAATAAGTCTTGGCATAATTAAGAGAATACATGCCGCCAAGTGAGTGAGCCATAAGATAGAAATTCTTAACACCGACTTTTTCAAGAGCTGTGTGAATTTCCTTAGTGATATTTTCAATGGTACGTGGTTTATCAGTCAGGTCGCTAAGCCCATAGCCCAGCGGTTCAACAGTATAAATCTTATACTTTTTGCCAAGACGATCCAGCAAATTTTTGTAGCCATAGCGGGCTGAAATTTCGGCCTGACCTGGAATAACGACAATCGGAATGGTGCCTTGGCCCATACTGTAAATGTTCATCTTCTTGCCATTTCCGACATCAACTTTTTGACCATAATCCTCAATAGGCTGTGCCTTGTACTTGCTCAAATCAACCGCACCAGAAGCTTCTCTAGCTTTGTCTTCTTCAGCTTGCTGCTTGGCCGTTAGTTTTTCTTGCTGCGGCTGACTGTCGTGTGCTTTTTGACTTTCCTTATTTGCAGCACAGGCCGTGCAGAGCACAAGTGACAGGGCAAGAACGGATAGTTTGCTGATTTTGTTCATGACTTCTCCTTACCTTTTATTTTTCATGCGCTTGAATCCATTCATCAATAGCTTGCGCCATGTGTTCATATTGGGTGTGGTAGATGAGATGAGTGGCATCCAAGGTTTCAACAGAGACATCATTTGGATCTTCCGATAGGTCAATATGCTGCTGATCCCAGTCTTTTAGTTTAGGAAAGACTTGCTTGCGCATTTTGATGTCGTCGGCAGACTCACTGGCTAGGAAATATTTGGCTGGCATGCCTTTAGGGAATTTGACTTTTGCCATCTTGTGGAGATTTTCGCTGACACGCTTGTCTTCGTCACGTTCTGTTTTATTGCCGAATTTTTTAGCGCCGATGGACAAGTACTGCTCATTGGTCTTTTCATCAACATCTGGAATGGATTGCGCCCATTTCAAGGTTGAAGATGATGACTCTTCTGTTGTGCCGTCGCCTTCCATATCTGGCGTGCTGGTATCCATACCGATAAAGCCTTTGACATCACTGGCATAAGTCTTGGCATAATTAAGAGAATACATGCCGCCAAGTGAGTGAGCCATGAGATAGAAATTCTTAACACCGACTTTTTCAAGAGCTGTGTGAATTTCCTTAGTGATATTTTCAATGGTACGTGGTTTATCAGTCAGGTCGCTAAGCCCATAGCCCAGCGGTTCAACAGTATAAATCTTATACTTTTTGCCAAGACGGTCAAGCAGGTTTTTATAAGCATAGCGAGCCGAAATCTCAGCCTGTCCTGGGATAACGACAATCGGAATGGTGCCTTCACCCATGCTGTAGATGTTCATCTTCTTGCCATCACCGACATCAACCTTTTGACCATAATCTTCAATTGGTTTGGCCTTGTACTTGGTCAAATCAACAGCTCCTTTGGCAATCATATCCTTTTCAGCTGCTTCTTCAGCCTTTTTGGCTTCTGCCTTCTGCTTGGCGGTCAATTTTTCCTGCTTAGGCTGATTGTCTGGTGTTTTTTGAGATTGCTTGCTTGTGGCACAGGCCGTGCAGAGCACGAGCGACAGAGCAAGAACGGATAGTTTACTGAATTTAGTCATAATGTCGTCTCCTTCTTATCAATGAATTACCATAATGTCAGGCGTTTTTCTGGTTTGAGATACATCGGATCACCCTTCTTCACACCAAAGGCATCGTAAAATTCTTGGAAATTGCGGACAGGAATATTGGCTCTGAGCTCGTAAGGGGCGTGAATATCAGACTGGAGTGAAGCCTTGCTTTGCTCCTTGGTTGATTTTTGATGCCAAACGCTTGCCCATGATTCGAAGAATTCCTTATAGTTTGGATTTTCTTCTGTTTTGAGGGCTTCAAGTGCTGACATCACACCGCCGTTATCAGCGATATTTTCAGCCAAGGTCAGTTTGCCATCAACCTTACCGCCGTCAGCCTTGAGACCATCCCATTGCTCAATCATCGCCTGTGTTTTTTTCTTGTAATTGGCCAAATCTTCCTTGGTCCACCAGTCATGCAGGTTCCCATTCTCATCATACTTCATGCCGTTAATGTCAAAGGAATGGGAAATTTCGTGACCAATGATGGCTCCAATGGCTCCGTAGTTTTGACTGACAGATTTATTCTTGTCGTAGAATGGTGCCTGTAGGATAGCTGCTGGAAAGACAATCGCATTGGTATTTGGATCGTAGTAAGCATTGACAGCATTAGCGCTCATTTGCCAAGTGTCACGGGCATTTGGCTGATTGAATTCTGCAAAGGTCAATTTTTGTGAGAGTGCCTTGTAATTATAGGTATTTTCAAAGAAGCTTGCCTTGCTGTCCACTTGATATTGACGGTAAAGGTCAGAATAATCATCAGGATAGCCAATCATAAGTTTCATGTTATCCAGTTTTTTGATGGCCATGGCCTTGGTATCCTCTGACAGCCAGCTATTATTTTTAAGGCGTTCTTTATAGACTGTAATGATTTTCTGAGCCATGTGCTCAACGTCTTTTCTAGCCTCATCACCAAAGTATTTTTTACCATAATAGTCACCTAAGATATGACCAAAGGTATATTCTAATTGAGTGTAGGCGTTCTTTTCCTTATCCTCCATCTGAGTGAGGCCAGAAGCCACATTCTTATAGGTGCTAGCCGCTTGACGATTTTGCTCACCAAGAAGATCTGACTGGTCAATCATCAAGGCAACCATCATCCAGGCCTTCATATTTTCCAGTTGTTTGCTATTTAGGACATCGCCGATTTGTTTGAAGTAATCTTGGTCTTCCACATTGATAGCCTTATCTGTTGGACCAACCAATTTTTCAATCAAGTCTTTGAAGCTGAATTCTTTGGCATAGCTATTGACCGTTTCCATACTTTCTGGATGATAGCGGCCTGCAGCTGTGTCAGCTTCTGCAGTCATCTTGCTTGGATCAACTTGTGTCTTCTCTGCCAAGAGTTTGTCAAAAGCTAGAGCTTGCTTGACCAGCTTTTTAGCTTCTGCATCGCTTTTGCCTGCCTGTTTGAACAAAGCCATAGCCGACTCTCTGTAGGCTGATATCTTAGCCTCACCCTCCTTATTGCCTTTCTTGTATTGGTCAGGCGACTCTAAGAGCGATGGCGCTTGACGGAGAACCAATTGCTTTTGGCTGTTGTCTTGGGCGTTGGTTTCCACCGTTAATGAAAATGGCAGAGCAAAACCACCCATCATAAAATCATAAGCCAGATTTTGGAAGTCACTCATTGATGACACCTTTTCGATCTTATCCAAGAAAGGTTTCAAAGGCTCCAAGCCTTGCTTGTCACGTGTTTTAAAATCCATCCCCTGCTTATAGTAAGCTACCATCTTTTCCTGCTCGGCATTGGTCGTCTTAATCTCACCTGTAGACATTTTTTTCATGTCAGACACCAGCAATTTTTTAATTTTTTCTTCAACCTCTGAAAAACTGTTAACACTGGCTTCCCCCTTTTTTAGTTTCGTATGGGCTAACCAATTGCCGTTGACAGCCTTGTAGAGATTTTCTCTCGGACTGACCTTATTAGCTTTCTTCTCACTGGCAGATACGGATGTCATTGCCGCAATGTCCTTGACCACATAGCCAGACATGAGGCAAACCACCAAAGTCAGTGCGCTCATTGTCTTCAAATAGGATTTTCTTTGCATAAAATAGACCTCTCTTCCTAGTACAACATCAGTATAGCAAGAGAGGTGTTAAATCTTTGTTAAGAAATCAAAAAAGCTGAGCTTTTAACTCAACTTTTTCAAATTTATTTTAAAGACAGTTCCTTGGGGCTGGTTGTTCTCTACGGTGATGGTGCCTTGGATCTGGTTGATGATTTTGGCAACGAGGCTGAGGCCGATGCCGTAGCCTTTGATGGCTGAGCTGCGGCTGTCGTCAGCACGGTAAAAGAGGTCAAAGATGTGCTTTTTGTCTTCGTCGCTGATGCCGATACCAGTGTCGCTGATGGTCAATTCAATTTGGTCTGACTGGTCTTTGATGTCAACCTGCACACTGCCATTGGTCACATTGTACTTGATGGCATTTTCAAGCAGGTTGTAGAGCGCACGCGCCAGTAACCGGTCATCACTGGTCAGGATAAGGTCGTCGCCTGTCAGAGAAAGGCTCACCTGCTTCTGCTCTGCCATTCCCTCAAGGTCAAAAAGAATCTCCTCCAGCAAGTCTTTGAGAGCTACTTGGCTGAGAGTCAGCTGGTTCTGGCGGCTGAAAAGGAGGACGCCTTCGACGAGGTTTGAGAGGCGCTCAACACTGGTGTCCATGCTGGCTACAAAGTCCTGCGTGTCCATCGGCTGCTTTTGGTAGAGGTCAATTTTGCTGCGCATGATAGCTAAGGGCAGGCGCAATTCGTGGGCGACATCATTTGAGAAGCGGCGTTCATGGTCATAGGACTGATAAAGCTTGCCCAAAGCCTGGTTAAAGGCGGTTGTCAGCTGCTCCATTTCACGGGTCGTGCCAACGGTCGCTAGGTCATTCTGGTAATCAGGCAGGTTGTCAATGTTAATGTCTGCAACGGTTCCAGCCAAATCCTTGAAGGGTTTCATGATACGCTTGATTAGGGTATAGAGAATGGCAGATCCCAGTAAAATGGTCACAAGCACGACACCAATGGAAAAGGTCCGAAACTCCCACATAGACTGGACATAAGAAGTATCCACCAAGACCAAGGTCTCTTTTTTCTCCGCTGCACTAGCCTGAAATCCCGCAAGCATTTCATTGGTCAGATGGGTCTGGTACCAGTTGATGAGCAGATTAGACAGAATGGTCATAGCAACAAAGACAGAAATAATGGCTAATGACAGCTGGCCAATAACACTACGCCTGATTGATTGCCATTTTTTAGGTTTCATCTTCAATGATATACCCCTTTCCGATGACATTATGAATAATATTATGACCAAGCGCTGCCTTTAACTTCTTGCGCAGACTGGCAATATGCACGCGCACTGTTCCTGAAAAACTATTGCTGTCTACCTCCCAGACATGTTCAATCAATTCCTCACTGCTGATATGCCGCCCTTGATTGACAAGCAGGTATTCTAAAATGCCCAGCTCTTTTCGGGTCAGGCTCAGCTCCTTGCCATCAATCGTCACCTTGCGGCTGCTGGTGTCAAAGGTCAAGCGTCCGCAGGTCAGCTGACTGTCCTGCTGAACGGACTTACGGCGCAAAAGCGAGCGCACTCTAGCTTCCAATTCCTCAAAATAAAAAGGTTTGAGCAGGTAATCATTGGCACCCATATCCAGAGCTGACACACGGTCTTCGACATCTGAGCGTGCCGTTAACATGATGATATTGACTTCCTTGTTGTACTTGCGGACTTCTTCCAGTACGGAAAATCCGCTGCGCTTAGGTAGATTGATATCCAAAATCACCAAGTCGTAAGTTTCAACATAAATGAGTTCTTCTGCCGCTTCGCCATCTGCTGCAGTATCCACCGCATAACCAGACAAGCGCAAGCCTTCCGCCAAAGACTGCAGCAAATCTAACTCATCCTCAACCACTAAAATTTTCATAAAAACAATATCCCTTTAAACAGTTTTCAAGAGCCAGCAGGCTAACTTCACACTCAGCAGTTCACCGCATCAAATTATTTTATCGCTTTGTCCCTGTTTCAAAAAATTACAGTTACATTTAAACGTATCTTATATTTGATTTATGTCAAAGTAATACAAATGATATAACAAAAACTTTTAACATTAATTCTCAGAAGTCACAAGATTCAGTGGTTCTTGTGAACAACTGACCTTAAAACGAGAAAACCAGTCGAACAATTTAATACTCAAAGAAAATCAAAATTAGACGAGGCGACGAAGCGCAGGCTGTACTGGCGTACGGCAAGCTGAAGTCAACAAAGTATAATTTTGATTTTCAAAGAGTATAATTACATTTTTCAAGCAAGCTCACCACTTCCACATGATGCGTCATTGGAAATAAATCCACCGGCTGGACTTTTTTCAGCTTGTAACCCAGTTCTTCATAAAGCTTGATGTCACGCGCCATGGTGGCTGGGTTGCAGGAGATGTAGGTGATTTTCTTGGGCTGCATATTGGCGCTGGCTTTGATGAAGCTTTCTGTCAGGCCCTTGCGCGGTGGGTCGACGAGGATGACATCGGGTTTTATGCCCTGCTTGCTCCAGTTGGCCATGGCATTCTCAGCTGTGTCCGCCACATAGTGGGCGTTTGTGATGCTGTTCAGCGCAGCATTTTTCTGGGCATCACGGACAGCTGCTTCGATAACCTCTACGCCGTAAACAGCCTTGACCTGCTTAGCAAAAGACAGGCCGATGGTTCCGATGCCCGAGTAGGCGTCAATGACGGTATCATCTGGCGTCAGCTCTGAAAAGTCAATAGCAGTCTGATAGAGTTTCTCGGCCATAACGGTATTGACTTGGTAGAAGGATTGGGCGGAAATGGCATAGCGGTTGCCCAGCATAGTATCTTCAATGGTATCTTGTCCGTAAAGTGTGCGGAATTCCGATCCAAAGATGACATTGGTATTCCTATCGTTGATGTTTTGAATGATAGACTTGACCGCTGGAAATTCAGTCACAATCTTCTCAATTAGCTGCTCAATGCGAAAGATTTTAGGGCGTGTCGTCACCAAAACCAGCATCACCTGACCAGTATAGTGTCCGCGGCGAACAACGATATTGCGAACCAGGCCTGTCTGCTCTTTTTCATCATAAGGCTTGATGTCAAAATGGCGAAGCAAGTCACGCGTGAAATTGATAAGACTATCAATCTCCTTGTCCTGAATGAGAAAATCCTCAATCGGCATCAGATCATGTGAATTTTTGCGGAAGAAACCTGTTTCCAGCTGACCGTTGACACGACGGACAGGAACCTGCGCCTTATTGCGATAAGCAAGAGGATTATCCATACCAAGCGTCTCTGCAACCTCAATGTCTGAAATGCCCGCTGTTTTATGGAGGTTGTCCACTACTTGCTTGCGCTTGAATTTTAGCTGCTCACTGTAAGCCAAATGCCCCAAGTCTGCAATTCCTGTCCGTAGGTAAGCTACGTCTAAGTTCTCATTACGATAAGGTGATGTGCTAAGGTACTCCTCAACCTTACCAAAGCCAATCTTCTTTTTTACTTTGAGCACGCGCATCTGAATCACTTCGCCAGACAGGGCATTGTCCACAAAAAAGACCAAGCCATCAACCTTTGCGACACCCTGCCCCTCATGACTCAAGTCAATAATTTCAGTTTCAATAATATCGTTTTTAGTTACCATGCTATACCTTTCTGCCTCGCTCTGCCATTTCCAAAAAGAAAAAGAGAGACTTTCGTCTCTCCATTATATCATATTGAAAACTGTCCATTTACTTCCACTTAGCCTTTATTTTTTTCATAAGCTAAATAACTGTACGATTAACGCAGACCAAGTTTTTCCAATTTAGTCTTATAAGCTTCAAAATCAACTTCCAGAGCAGAACCTCCGTACATATCATAAGTGTCTATCCAGTCACCTTCTTCTGGTACTGTCGTCGTCTCAACCCCATTAGAAGCATCTGAGACAATGTCCAAACCATTTCCGGCAAGATAACCCCACCCAATATTGGTTGAAGTCAAAGCATAAACTTTACCAATAGCCTGAGCACCTGTGAAAAGTCTTGCTGGATTTTTAACTTGGGAAATGACTGCCTGCAATACTTGCTGCTGACGCTTTGTACGGCCGTAGTCCCCCTCATCATCCTTACGAAAACGTGCATAATTAAGAAGAGTACGGCCATCCATCATCTGCTCACCTTCTTTGATAGTCTGCGTCGGGACATTGCCATTTTCGTCCATGTTAAGATCATCTGGCACTTCAACTGAACTAACATCTACACCATCAACTGTGGAGAATTTAGCATCAATCTTAACCCCGTCTGGAAAAAGGGTGTCAATACCTTCTGCAAAGGTCTGAAAATCAACCATAACATAGTACTTGATATCAATATCAAAATTGCGTTTTAAGGTTTGACGCATGAGCTCTGCACCCTGATTATTATTTTGTTCGCCAATATTGAAAGCCGTATTTAACTTAAGATCAGCATTGTAATCATCATAGGAAGCTCCCTCAATATTAACTAAGGTATCACGCATGAAGCTAACCATCTTAATCTTGTTATCGCTATTTCCAACATTGACTACCATGATGGTATCTGTTCGCGCGTCAGATGAACCCTGACTTATTCGCTGGTCGGAACCAAGAACTAGAATGTTCGTACCGTCCTTGGCATCTTCGCCATTAAAAACTTCCTGAACAGCGGGCTGATAGCTTTTCCCGTCTGCACCCGAAGTGACCTCATTGTAACCCTTCCATAGAAAAATTCCCATAATGGCAAGCAACAAAAAGAGAAAAAGAGCCAGAAATTGCAAGGCACGCTTTATTTTTTTTCTGCGGCTGCCTTTTACTTTGGGTCTTTGAGCTCTCTCTGCTTGTTTGTCAGCCTTTCGCCGAGAGCGCTCCAATTTAGCTTGCTGCCTATCATAATCTTCTGGGTACTCAGGTAGACCTTGAGCTGTATAACCTGTAGAAGATGCTGCTAAATCAGGATTGTCATAATAAGATTCATAATCAGGAAATTGGCTGTTTTCATCAGCCTTATAATCTCTGCCATCCCAATCGTAGCTGCTCTCATAGCTGTTATTTTCTTCTGGATAATAAGCAGAGCTTTCTCTGTAGGCATCATAGGTCGCCTGAGCATTGTGAGCATCAATCTTGCTTTGAAGGTAATTAAATTCCGCAGCTTCCTTACCGTTAAGATAGGCCAGATTTTTCAAAAGATAGCTGTACCGCAGTTCCTCATGCCGAGTCAGCGGTCCATTCGTATTTCTTGCCATAGATCTTTCCTTTACATTTCATAAACCTTGTAATCGCCAAGGATTTTTTTTCGTATCCCAATAGCGGCTAATTCTTCAAGGGCAAATTTGGACAGTTCTTTCTTTTTATTTGCAAAATCAATGATGAAAAAATATTCACCCAAAACTGTCTTAAGAGGACGGCTTTCAATTTTTGTCAAGTCAATACCTCGCCAAGCAAAAGTCGATAAAGCTTTATAAAGGGCTCCGGGAAGATTATCCGGAAGCGTTAAGGCCAAAGTCATTTTTCGATCAATGATATCCAATGGCAGAGTAGGTGCTTTATGTCCCAAGACCCAAAAACGCGTATAATTCTCATCAATTTCCTGAATATCATTAGCCAGAATTTGCAAGCCATACTCCTCAGCTGCAGCATGGGGCGCAATAGCTGCAAAGGGCTCGTCCGCATGCTCCGCTACAAATCTTGCCGCAAAAGCGGTAGAAGCGGTTGTTTCAATTTTGGCTTTAGGAAAATGCCTACGGATATATTTTTTCCCTTGGGCAATCGCTTGGGGGTGAGAAAAGATTTTTTCGATATGGCGGTGCTTTTTAGTCGCCATCAGCTGCTGCTTTATAGGCTGTAAGATTTCAGCCACAGCCCGAATTTCCGCTTGATGAAAAAGATAGTCCAAGCTTTCGTGAACCGAACCTTCAATAGAATTTTCTACTGGAATAATCGCATAATTCACTAAATTAGATTCATAAGCCTTGATGACTTCTGTGATCGTTCCAAGCGGAACCAAGTCAGCATCTGGAAACCCCTTAAGGGCTGCAGTATGTGTGAATGACCCGCTTGGTCCTAGATAGCCTACATACATTTAATCAACCTTGCTACTTCCTCTGGTGTTCTGTTGTCCACATTGATAATCAAATCAGACAACCCTTCATACATTTCCATACGGCGCTCGTAAATGGCCTGAAAGTCTTCCTTGGAGTTGTTAAGAAACAGCGGACGCTGGTAAACCTTATCATGTTTGATACGATCATAAAGCACTTCAAAGGTAGCTTCCAAAAGGACATTATAACGGCGGTTCTTTTTCAAAAGTTCACGGTTGTGTTCAATAGTGACCACACCGCCGCCTGTTGAGATGACAACATCATCATTACACTCCATCAGCTCTTCCAACGTTTCAGATTCAATCTTACGAAAGGCGGCCTCACCTTCCTTAGCAAAGAAATCTGCGATGGACATGCCAATTTTTTCTTCAATGACATGATCCATATCAATAAAATTATCATCTAAAAAGCCTGCGACAGTAGTCTTTCCAGCTCCCATAAATCCTAGTAAAATTTTAGCCATTAAGTAATCCTTCCAAATCTGTAAAGAAGCTTGGGTAGCTTGTGTTGATGGCTTCAGCACGTTCCAGCTCTACTTCTCCATCTCTAACCAAAAGAGCGGCTATTGCTGTCATCATTCCGATACGGTGATCGCCAAAAGTATTGACCAAAGCGCCGTGCAGAGCTGTCTTTCCTTGGATAATCATGCCATCGTCCGTTGGTGTGATATTAGCACCCATACTGTTTAAAGCATCTGCCACAACTTGAATACGGTCGGTCTCTTTAACTTTTAGTTCTTCTGCATCACGAATAACTGTTCTGCCATTAGCCTGAGTGGCTAATAGCGTAATAATAGGAAGCTCATCAATAAGGCGAGGAATAATATCGCCACCAATCTCAGTTCCCTGCAGCTCTGATGTCTCAACCGTGATAGTTGCAGACTTAGCAACAGCATCATGGTTTGAGATGGTTAACTTACCGCCCATTGCTTCTATCACATCAATGATACCTGTTCGTGTCTCATTGATACCAACATTTTCCAAAACAACTTTGGAATGAGGTACAATAAGCCCCGCAACTAACCAAAAAGCCGCTGAAGAAATATCTCCTGGAACTACAACTTCCTGTGCTGTTAATTCCTGACCGCCGGATATTCTAATTTCTTTACCGTCAACCGCAATCGTTCCCCCAAACTGGACGATCATGTCTTCTGTATGATTGCGCGTCTTTTCTTTCTCAATAATGAGTGACTCCCCATCAGCCTGCAAAGCTGCAAAAATCAAGGAAGATTTAACCTGAGCAGAAGCGACAGGAAGCTGATAAGAAATCGGCCGCAAATGCTTACTGCCACGCATTTTGAGCGGAGGCAAATCACGATCGGTTTGACCTGTAACTTCAGCCCCCATCTGACGCAAAGGAATGGTAATCCTATCCATAGGACGTTTAGACAGCGAATCATCACCAAACATCTCTACATCAAAATCCTGACCAGCCAGAACACCTGAAATCAGCCGAATTGATGTTCCGGAATTTCCCATATTCAAACGATTTTTAGGAGCTTTCAAGCCATCAAAGCCAAGACCTTGAATTTTAACGACATCTCCATTGTCCTCAATGGTGACACCAAGATCACGAAAAACCTGCATAGTAGATAGAACGTCTTCTCCACGGAGAATATCATGTACGATTGTTTCACCCTTGGCAAGGCTTCCAAACATAATGGAACGATGACTGATTGATTTATCACCTGGAACACGAATCGTCCCTGAAAGCCCTTGAGCCTTGGTCGTAAGTTTCATAGTCTACTCCTAAATAATAATTTTCTATTATTATACCATATTTTAAGATACAAAAATAGACTGAACTCTCAAAAAATTCAGTCCGTAGTATTGAAGTACTTTTTATGTTCTAATTCCTTTATTGCCTCATCAACTCTGACCTTTATAAGTTTAGCTGATTTTTCCAAAAGGGCATTTTCTTCAGGTGTCAGACTCAGCTGAATGGTTTCTGTTACACCGTTTCTGCCAAGGACAACAGGATAACCAAGGTAAGTTCCTAAGTTTTTTTGGTAAGTGGATACTGGTAGTATTTCAAAACTATCTGATAAAACAGCCTTGCTTACATGTAGTGCTGCACTGGCAATACCATAGGAAGTGAATCCTTTGCCATAAAAGACTGTATGTCCGCCTTTCATAGATTTGATGAAAAGTTCCTGACGTTCTTTTTCCGTTGTTAAATCTGTAATAGGCCGCCCTTTGACAGTTACTTGACTCCAAGCTGTAAACTGAGAATTGCCATGTTCGCCAAGATTATAACCCGAAACAGACCTAGGGTTAACCGATAAATCATCGGCCACCGCCGCTTTCATACGGGCTGTATCAAGCAAGGTTCCAGTTCCAATCACTCTTTCCTTAGGCCAGCCTGTAAAATGCTGATAAAGCGCAGCTACTGCATCAACAGGATTAGAAATGACAAGGAGCACTCCTTTGAAATCTAATGGCTTTAATTTTTGAGAAACCTGATAAACAGCCTCTTTGGTAAAAGGGAATTCTGCAAAACGATCTTCGCCAGCATTGTGTTGAAGCTGTATATTGCCCAAACTGGAAACAATAATATCAGCATCTTCTAAAGCCTGATAATCATTGACTGTAATTTTAGCATAATTAGGTAAATTAGCCATGGCATCTTTAAAATCCTGAGCATCTGCTTCTGCTTTTTTATCATTGATATCAATAAAAACATAGCTGTCAGCCAGACCTTCTGAAATATAAGCATGTGCCAACGCCGCACCAACATTTCCCATACCGATAATTCCAATTTTTCGTGACATCTAAAAGCCTCCTCAACATATATAAATTACTTTCATTATACTACTCAGCTTGAAAAAGTGCCATCAAAATAGAGGCAGGAATCAGCTTCCAGCCTCTATTAACGAGTATAATCAGTTAAGTTTTCATAGTCTTAAAATGAAATGATTTGACAATCATTTAAAGGAACATTATAAGTCTTTCTCACATCAAACTGAGCTTGGAATAAATCTAAAACTATTTAAATTCCTTTTATTTATTCAGTTCTTGCAAGGGTCCAAAAATGATACGTTCAATATCTGTGATATAAACGCCCAGTGCTTGTTGAGCTTCCAAATAAGATTTTAAAATAGGATTGGCTTCTACTTTTTGTCCTAAAGTCTGCATTTTTTCCTGATCCTCAGCTGTTGGCATAGTCCCTGATTGCATTTTAGTATAGAGACCTTCCTGAAAAGCTGTAAATTCATCAAATAGAGCCTTAGCTTCTGTATCTGAATCAATTTTAGCCTTATTGTCTGCCACTGTTTGATATTCTGGAAGAACACGGATAGCGCGTTCTAGTTCATTTGCTAAATCGTAAATATTTGCTGTCATTATAGTCTCCTATGCGATGATTACTTTGTAATTGGTATTTTCAGTGATAACTTTCTCAGCATGCTGTTGGTCTTTTTGATTTTTAAAGGAAATTTGCAAGATACCATTAATATCTTCGCGGTTTTCCTCATTGATATGGACATTAACCAGAGATGTACCGCGCAGCAATTCCAAGATATGAAGAATAACATCTTCTTCGTCCGGAACATCCACAAAAATATTGAAAGAGCTGTCAACACCGCCCCGCTTATGAATTTTCATCTCTTTGCGCTTCTGACGACCCAAATCAAAAAATTCCCAGATATCTTCTTCTTTTCTTTGGGAAATAAGCTCCGCTACTTTATCTAAACGCCTTTTAAAATCTTCGATTCTCTCCAAAACAGCGGTGGGATTGGTCAAAAGAATAGACGTCCACATCCCAGGTTCACTCTCAGCAATACGGGTCATATCCCTAAAACCACCTGCTGCGAAGCGATTTGTAAGATCGTGCTGATCTGCATAATCAGCGGCCTGCTCCATGAGAGCCGAAGCCAAAATATGCGGAAAATGACTGATTTGGCTGGTAACTTGATCATGCTCTTTCGCATCAATCTCAATATATTTAGCCTTAAGCCCTGCCAAGAGATCTCTAAGTTCTGAAATCGTTGTCTCCTTGGTTAAGCTGGTCGGCGTAAAAATATAATAAGCATTTTCAAAAAGAGTAGCATCTGCTGCAATGGCTCCTGATTTGTGAGAACCTGCCATGGGGTGTGAACCTACAAACTGAACAGGCTTGCCAGATAGGAACTTTTCTGCTGCTTGGACAATTTCTAGTTTCGTCGAACCAGCATCTGTGATAATAACATTTTCCTTCAAATCCAGCTCTGCCAATTGCTGCAAAAAGTCAATAGTCTGCTTAATAGGAACAGCCAAAATAATAACATCAGCCAGCCCTGCAAATTCAGCAAAATTATCTGTCGCCTTGTCTACAATACCGCGCTCAAGTGCTACATTGCGTGAAAGGTCTGAACGATTATAGCCCAAAATATGATAATCTGGGTGCGCTCGTCTAATCCCCAAAGCAATGGAGCCGCCAATTAGACCCAGGCCTGCAATGTAAATGTTTTTTTGTGTCATAATTCTCCACTTCTATTAACCTTTTTGGCTATTCTTTTGTCTAATTCCAAAAGGTAACGCTTGCGCTCAACATCGCCGCTATAGCTACCTAATTCTCTATTTGCAGAATTATACAGTGGCAGGAAATCAAAATAGCAATCTGATTAGTCCCATTAGCATTACCAACAGCCTTAACTTGTTAGGGTCGTCAAGTACTGAGGTTAGTCTAGACCTCTTAGAAATGCTTGACATAATCGCGGTGGCGATTAACAGCTTCCTTGAGCTCCTCCAAATTGTCAGACGAGAATTTTTCAAGAATTTCATTAGCTACAACCGTTGCTACGACAGCTTCCATAACAACACCCGCGGCAGGAAGAGCCGTTGGATCTGAACGCTCTACCGTCGCTTTGTAAGGCTGGTGCGTTTCGATATCAACAGACATCAAAGGTTTATAGAGGGTTGGAATTGGCTTCATAACACCGCGTACGATAATGGGCTGGCCATTGGTCATGCCGCCTTCAAAGCCGCCAAGATTATTAGTACGGCGGGTATAGCCTTCCTCTTCATTCCAGAGAATTTCATCCATAACCTCAGAACCGCGCAGGTAGCCGTCTTTAAAACCGAGCCCGAATTCAACACCCTTGAAAGCATTAATAGATACAACTGCCTGTGCTAGACGGCCGTCCAACTTACGATCCCATTGGACATAAGAGCCCAAGCCTGCTGGTACACCGCCAACAATGGTTTCAACAACACCGCCGATGGTATCCCCTTCTTTTTTGATTTGATCAATATAATCTTTGATTTCCTGCTCACGCTCTTGATTGACGACTGAAATTTCTGACTTCTGAGCCAATTCTTTGATTTCCGATACACTTAAGCCCTCTGGCACATCAATTTCTTTACCGCCAAAAACCACGACATGATTGGCAATTTCAATATCAAGCTCTGCAAGAATACGCTTAGCGACCGCACCCACAGCCACTCGCATCGTCGTCTCACGCGCTGACGAACGCTCCAAGGAATTGCGTAAATCATCAAAACGGTATTTCATGCCCCCTACCAAGTCGGCATGACCTGGACGCGGATGGGTAATCTTACGTTTCGTTTTGAGACGATCCTCAATATCCTCAGCTGACATGATGTCCAGCCACTTTTGGTGATCTTTATTGATAACGTCCATAGTAATAGGCGCTCCCGTCGTCTTGCCATGACGGACACCAGACGTGAAAACAACCTTGTCACTTTCAATTTTCATACGACCGCCACGACCATAACCGCCTTGACGCCGTTTCAAATCAACATTTATATCTTCTGCTGTCAAGGGAAGACCTGCTGGCACACCCTCTATAATCGCCGTTAAACGCGGGCCATGCGATTCACCAGCTGTTAAATACCTCATCTTATTTCTCCAAATATTCTTTCATCTCTTCTAGGGGAATTTGATTAATAGCTGCGCTGCCAATTTTAGGAACAATAACAGTTTTGATACTGTTGCCGCGAGCTTTTTTATCGTGTGTCAGCGCTGCATACAAATCATTAACTTTCCAAGGCTCATGAGCGATAGGCAAACCAAATTTGGCACACATAGCTTCAATTTGTTCGGTAATACCTGCTGGCATGAGACCTTTTTTTTCAGCAATACGTGAAATTTGTACCATACCAATAGCAACAGCTTCACCATGCATAACCCTGCCGTAGCCAGCTGTCTGCTCAATGGCGTGGCCGATGGTATGACCGAAGTTAAGATACATGCGAATACCGCCTTCAAACTCATCTTCAACCACGATTTTACGCTTAACATCACAGGAGTGGTAAATGATAGCCTCCGCATTGTCCAAAATCGCTTGAGGAGAACCATCAAGCTGATCCAGCAGCTGCCAAAGTGCGAGATCCTCAATCAAACCATATTTGACAACCTCACCCATACCTTCAATGAGTTCACGTTTCCCCAAAGTTTGCAGTACATTAGGATCAATTAAAACACCATCAGGCTGAGCAAACGTCCCAACAATATTTTTGGCAAAAGGAGTATTGACACCAGTTTTTCCGCCAATAGAGGAATCCACCTGCGCCGTTAAGCTGGTCGGAATTTGCAGGAAATGAATTCCTCTCATATAAGTTGAAGCCACAAAACCTGCTAAATCACCAACAACACCGCCGCCAAGTGCCACAATCCCATCTGAGCGAGTCATTCCCTGCCCAATGAGAAACTCGT
The DNA here is from genome assembly GCF_053206925.1 of Streptococcus dentiloxodontae. Taxonomy (NCBI): domain Bacteria; kingdom Bacillati; phylum Bacillota; class Bacilli; order Lactobacillales; family Streptococcaceae; genus Streptococcus; species Streptococcus dentiloxodontae. The sequence goes on from NZ_JBRUHR010000002.1 coordinate 84,606, forward strand.
AAGCTTTATTGACTGTTGTCAAATTCTTAGAAGCTTCACCTTCCAAAAAATCAAAAACTGCGACCTTAAACCCAGCACCTTCAAGCTGAAGTTTAACCTTCTCAGCATAAAGACTGCCGACATGGTTGTCTGTAATAATAACGATTTTTTGCGGCTGCCAAAGCTGCGAGGCCCAATCACTAACTTGATTGAGTGCTCCTTTTTCAATAATAATATCATAGGGTGTGTGTGTCAGATCAACATGTAATTTCATAGACTAGCCCTCTTTTGCTTTGTAAATAGCTTCTAATTCTTTCCAAATCTCATCGGTCGGCATCTTCTTTCCAGTCCAAAGACGAAAAGCTTCTGCTGCCTGATGAAGCAGCATACCGAGTCCATTAATCACTTCCACACCCTGTGACTGAGCCAATTTCAAAAAAGGTGTCTCAAAAGGCTGGTAGATAATATCAGCCACCAACTGTCCCTTTTTGAACTTGGTTTCAGGCAAGATTACCATGGTCTCACCGTCCATTCCGGTTCCATTGGCATTAATGACAAGATCTGCTTCCATAATTTTTTGCTGAATGACAGCTTGGTCTGCAATGTCAAACACATCAATCGGAACACCAGTAACCTCAGTAATTTTTCCCTGACGCTTAACCGTTACATCAAGGTATTTTTCCTTATTGAACATATTGATTTTTTTGACGCCATGTCTTGCGGCATAGGCTGAAATAGCTGTCGCTGCTCCTGAGCCGCCTAAAATAGTAATGGTAGACCCTTTTAATTTGAAAGAACTAGGCAGGCTGGCAAAAAAGCCATAACCATCTGTGTTGTAGCCAACTAATTTACCGCCATGATTAACAACTGTATTGACCATGCCAAATAAGGATGCCGATACATCTAAATCATCTAAGTATTGGGATACTACACGTTTGTAAGGCATTGATAGATTGATACCCCACATATCATAGCGACGAATATTATTGACTGTTTCTTCTAGGTCTTTTTCCTGAATATCCCAAGCGACATAGACACCATTGATGCCTAAATGTTCAAAAGCATAGTTATGAATAAAAGGAGACATAGAATGTTTAATAGGCGTTGCTACAACCGCAGCAAGACGTGTATGTCCATCAATCTTCATCTAAGACCTCCCTAATTTTACGCATGTCTGCCAGAGCTACCTGACCAGGAGCGCTAGCATTTTCCAGAGAAGCAAAAGTCCACGAAGAACCAATTAAATCACCTGCCAAACGAGAAAGCCGTCCGACTTTGCCCATGGACATAGTAGCGAACTCTTGCTCAGGATTAAGAGCCTTAAACCCCCGTGTGTAATTCATCAAATCCAATACGTCTTGTTCCTGATGCGGCATAACTGCAATTTTGACAACACGCGGTGTCAGAGCTGTCAACTCTGAAAAAACCTCCATTAGATTTTCTGGTGTCTCTTCAAAATTATGGTAGGACAAAACAAGATTAGAAAATTCTAGCATATTTTCAAATACTTCACGATAGGAGAAATATTCAAAATCAATATAATCTGGCGAGTAAAGTGCTGAAATGTCACGAATAAGAGCTACATAGTCTTCATTGGTCAAATCAATATGGCCGCCTTCACGAGTCGTTCTGAGGGTAAAAAGCACCTCAACGCCTGAAAATTTTTCAAAAACAGCTGGTGCTACGGCTAAAATGTTGTCCTTATCCAGAAAATCTGCTCGCCATTCAATAATATCTGCGCCTTCAAACTTAGAAGGATCAAGCGCCTCAACTTCTTCGAGACTAGTTGGCATAACTGGTACTACGATTTTCATAAATTCACCTTTATTGTATATACTTTCAAATAATTTGATGCTGGGTCATTAGGATTCGTGGTAAAATCTGCCGGCAGCTGCTGGAAATTTACAAATTCTGCCTTAGCAGTCCCCAATCCTTTTTGGAGTTGTTTTTTAAACTGCTGAACTGTCATATTGGCTGCATTAGTACTGGCAACAATAGTGCCTCTTGGCGATAAAATCTCTAAAGCCTGTCTAATTAGCTCGTGGTAATCCTTATTAACAGAAAAAGTCTGTTTGTTGTGGCGGGCAAAACTTGGTGGGTCAATAATGATAAGATCAAAGTGTAAACCCTTTTTCTTAGCATATTTGAAATAGGAAAAAACATCCATAACAACCAAGTGATGCTGACTTGTATCAAATCCGTTAGCCTCAAAATGAGCCTTGGACAATTCTCTGGAACGTTTAGCCAAATCTACCGAGGTTGTCTCAAGAGCTCCGCCCATAGCTGCTGCAACCGAAAAAGCTGCCGTATAAGAAAAGAGATTGAGCACTGACTGGCCAAGCGCCAGCCCCTGAACCAAATTATCCCGAACTTCATGCTGATCCAGAAAAATTCCTGTCATCAGTCCATTATTAAGAAAAACAGCATAGCGGACACCATTTTCAACAATAGTAAAATTTGATGGAGCTGCTTTTCCAAATAGATGCGACGACTCATAATCAAGCCCTTTAAAGCGAATCTTCTCATAAGCACCAAAAACCTCTGGGAATACCTCTTTAAAGGCCTTAAGAATAACTGTTTTAAGAGAAAAAACAAAGGGATTATACCAAGAAAAGAGAGCATAATCACCATAAAGATCCACTGTCAGACCGCCAAAATTATCTCCATCCTGATTAAAAAGCCGAAAAGCTGTTGTCAACTCGTCATTATAATAAGACTGACGCTTAACCTTTGCTTTTTGGAAAAGAGATACAAAATACCACTCCTCCAAAACAATTTTTTGAGAGGATAAAAACCAGCCAATTCCTTTATTTTGCTTGGACATATAAGCTGTTCCCAAAAAATTTTGCTTTCTATTATAAAGATAAACCAGCTGATCAGTGGGTAACTGCTCTGGAAAACCGGTCGCTAAAAGAAGCTGCTTTCCTTGCTTGATTTTCTTTTCTGCAAGCGAATCCACTGTAAGTTCAATCATGTTTACATTATACCAAAAATCTGCGGATATTTCCTTAATGTCTCAATATTTTGACAACTGCATGAATTTTTCCTTGAAAAACTATGCAAAATTTTGAGTGTCATTTTGAAATTTGGTATAATAAGAGCGATATTATATTACTCAAAGGAAAAATGACTTTGAAAGCATTGAAAATATTATTGGAACGTTTTTGGAAGGGGATTAATACACGGCTGGGTTTTGTCCTGCTGCTTCTCTTCTTTTATTGGATAAAAACGCTTTGGGCCTATTATATTGATTTGGATTTGGAGTTAGAAAATTTCAGGCAAGTTTTTCTGACACTTATCAATCCTATTCCTATGGGACTGCTCATCTTGGGATTGGGGCTTTACATCAAAAACAGTAAACTTTTTTACAGTTTAACGGTTTTTCTCTATATCGTTTTGAACCTTTTGCTAGTAGCTAATGTGATTTACTTTGGAGAATTCACTGATTTTATCACGGTCAATACGATATTGGCAAGCGGCAGCTCTGCTGCAGGCTTGGGGGATTCAGCTCTCAACCTGCTGGAAATAAGTTATTTGTTCTATTTGATTGATCTGCCTTTCTTTATTTACGCCATTTATAAGAAGAAATTAAAAAGTGATAAAAAGGTTCTCAATAAAAGAGCTAGTTTCGCGGTAACAGCTTTATCAGGATTACTCCTTTCTGCTAATCTTTTTATAGCTGAAACAGATCGCGGTGAACTCTTAACACGGGGGTTTTCCAATAACTATATTGTCCGCGCCATGAGCATCCCATTTTTTACCGCTTATTCAGGAAATCAAACTTACCAAGCTGCAAAGGCTAGATCTGCTGCTTCCGCAGATGATTTAGATGAAGTTGTTGATTACGTTCATGAGCATTACGCTCAGCCCAATGCTAAATATTATGGCATTGCTCAAGGAAGAAATGTTATCATGATTCACTTGGAGAGTTTCCAGCAGTTTCTTATTGACTACAAACTAGAATCAGATGGTCAGTCCTATGAAGTTACTCCCTTTTTGAATTCGCTCTATCATTCAAATTCTACTATTTCCTTTTCAAATTTCTTTAATCAAGTTAAATCCGGTAAGACATCTGATGCTGAAACATTGATGGAAAATTCTCTTTTTGGTCTCAGTACAGGTTCTTATATGGTAAATTACGGCGGAACCAATACCGCCTATGCAGCGCCTTCTATTTTAGCTCAAAATGGGGGCTATTCATCCGCTGTTTTCCACGGCAATACCGGCTCTTTCTGGAACCGAAACAGTACTTACAAACAATGGGGCTATCAGTATTTCTTTGATTCCACTGCCTTTGAAAAACAAGACAGCAATAACTCTTTCCAATATGGACTCAATGATAAATACATGTTTTCTGACTCTATCAAGTATTTAGAACAGTTGCAGCAACCTTTCTATGTTAAATATATCACAGTGTCCAACCATTACCCTTATACTTCTTTATCTGGTGACTCCAATGAAGAAGGATTTCCTTTGGCAAAGACTAAAGATGAAACTGTCAATGGCTATTTTGCGACTGCTAATTACCTAGACGCTTCGATTAAAGCCTTCTTTGATTACTTGAAGGCTTCTGGGCTCTACGATAATTCCATTATTGTCCTCTATGGTGATCATTATGGTATTTCTGACGGCCGCAGCAGCAACCTGGCAGAACTTCTTGGCAAGAATTCTGAAACATGGTCTAACTATGATAAAGCCATGCTGCAGCGTGTCCCTTATATGATTCATATTCCAGGTTATACTGGTGGTTTCATCTCTGATACTTATGGCGGCGAAGTTGACGCCCTGCCAACATTGCTTCATATTTTGGGCGTTGACACTAGCTCTTACATTCAAATGGGACAGGACTTACTTTCTGATAACAACAATCAAACCGTTGCTCTAAGGACAGCTGGACAGTACATCACACCAAAATACACCAGTTATTTTGGCAAACTCTATAATACCCAAACGGGAGAAGAAATTACTAATCCTGACCAGACAACAACTGATGAGACAGCGGCTATTAAAGAAGCCGTCGCCACTCAGCTTTCTATGAGTGATGCTGTACAAACTGGAGATTTGCTTCGCTTCTATAAAGACAGCGGCCTTAATACTGTTGATGCTAGTAAGATTTCCTATACCAATCAGATGAAACAGTTAACCAATACCCGCGATGATTTAGGAAATAAATCAACCAGTGTTTACAGCCTTAATGGCAACCAAACAACCACAGGATTATTTAATGCTCCATCCTATATAGAATTACATCCGACAAATGGAACAAGTTCGACCTCAAGTTCCCCGTAAAAAAAGCTGCTTCTTTCTTGGTTTATGACCGAGAGAGAAGCTTTTTTAAGTAAAAATAAACACAGGAAAAACGGCAAACTATTTGTGAGATAATTTGAACAGGAAAAGAACCTATTTTATCAACAAAACTTTGTTAGTTTAAAACAGTTCATTCCCAAAACGTTTAAATTAAAGCTTTACTTATTCTATCTTTTAACTTCAGCAATCTATCGGACAGTTAACATTAATAAAGGAAGGATAATCGTTTAAGCAGAAATAAGATAAAAGCAATTTGTTACCTTATTGAAAAGGGCTGCGCCACTTGTAGGAAAAAGCTCCCAATCAACAACGATTGAGAGTACTGCACAGGATTAAATTTGTTGTGTTTAGAGTGTAAAAAAGAGACTAGGAACAAAAGTCCAGTCTCTTTTTAAGATTAATAATCTATTGTCTTATTTTTTCAAGTTGTAGAATGACTTCAAGCCACGGTATTCAGCAACTTCACCAAGTTGGTCTTCAATACGAAGCAATTGGTTGTATTTAGCAATACGGTCTGTACGTGACAATGAACCAGTCTTGATTTGTCCAGCGTTAGTTGCAACTGAGATGTCAGCGATTGTTGAATCTTCAGTTTCACCTGAACGGTGTGATACAACTGCAGTGTATCCAGCTTCTTTAGCCATTTCGATAGCTTCAAAAGTTTCAGTCAAAGTACCAATTTGGTTAACTTTGATAAGGATTGAGTTTGCAGCACCTTCTTTGATACCACGAGCAAGGTAGTCAGTGTTTGTAACGAAGAAGTCGTCACCAACTAATTGAACGCGTTTACCGAGACGTTCAGTAAGAGCTTTCCAACCATCCCAATCGTTTTCATCCATACCATCTTCAATAGTGATGATTGGGTATTTGTTAACCAATTCTTCAAGGTAATCAATTTGTTCAGCAGCAGTACGTTTAGCACCTGTTTCACCTTCGAATTTAGTGTAGTCATAAACACCATCTTCATAGAATTCTGATGAGGCACAGTCAAATCCGATGAATACTTCTTCACCTGGTTTGTAACCAGCTGTTTCAATCGCTTTGATGATTGTTTCTACGGCATCTTCAGTTCCGTCAAATTTAGGAGCAAATCCACCTTCGTCACCAACTGCTGTTTCAAGTCCACGTTCTTTAAGAATCTTCTTAAGAGCATGGAAGATTTCAGCACCCCAGCGAAGAGCTTCTTTAAATGTAGGTGCACCAGCAGGTACAATCATGAATTCTTGGAATGCGATTGGAGCATCTGAGTGAGAACCACCATTGATAATGTTCATCATTGGAGTTGGAAGAACTTTAGCATTGAATCCGCCAAGATAGTTGTAAAGTGGTACTTCAAGGAAATCAGCAGCTGCACGTGCAGTAGCAATAGAGACACCAAGAATAGCATTAGCACCAAGTTTACCTTTGTTTGGAGTACCGTCAAGAGCGATCATAGCACGGTCAATAGCTTGTTGATCACGTACATCGTAACCGATGATAGCTTCTGCGATAATATTGTTTACATTATCAACAGCTTTTTGAGTACCAAGTCCTCCGTAGCGAGATTTGTCGCCATCACGAAGCTCAACTGCTTCATGTTCACCAGTAGAAGCTCCAGAAGGAACCATACCGCGACCGAAAGCACCTGATTCAGTGTAAACTTCTACTTCAAGGGTTGGGTTACCACGTGAGTCAAGGACTTCGCGTGCATAAACATCAGTAATAATTGACATTACAATACTCTCCTTATGAGTTTAAATTTTTTACACTGCTATAGTACCATAATATCAAGGGTTAATCAAATCAAAACCCAACTTTTTTCAGGCAACTGACATAAATAAGGGAAGCTTTTTTGATAATCTAAGCTGAGGAATTGCAGCTTTTAGCAACAGCTCCTACCAGACCTTTCTTCCATTTTATAGTATAATCAGATTAACAATTTTTTAGGAGAAATATTATGGAGAACCTAAATCAAAAGGTTTTAAAGGCGGCTACTGGCGAAAAAAGGCTCAATCCTGACGAACAGCGTCACTATTTGGGAACTTTTGCCGAACGTGTCGTGTTGGCTATCTTACTTGAAAACACCAGCAAACCGCAGGTAAAAGAACATTTTAAGGAAATATTAAAAGAACTGATCAAAAAATATGAACATTTGGCTATTAAACTGTCTCCCAAGTTAGATGACACTGTGCAATTTTACTATATCAAAACAGCTCAAACAATGAATATTCAAGCTACTATAGTTGACGAGGCCAAATCTGATTCTCCTTATGGCCTTATTATTCACAGCAACAAGGCAGAAAATCTAACCGAGATTCTCTATTGCAAGCTTTATCCCAAATATATTTTTTATGAAGAAAAAAAGGCAGAGCAGAAAAAACAAGGCTTCTTTGCCAAGCTTTTTAGCAATCAAAAATAGACTGGAATTAAAATTTCCAGTCTATTTTTATAAGATTAGCAATATTTAAAGCTGTGCGTTCAAGATTAATCTTTGCTTGTGTCAAGGTATCATCAAGAGAAGTGACTTCTGCAATAATCGGAAAGGCAGCTGCAATACCTGCCGTTGGAAAATCAGGTAAATCCTGCTTGAGACTGCCACAAATCGCAATCACTGGAATAGCAGCTGGCGTACGTCTTGCCACACCAACAGGAGCTTTCCCAGATAAAGATTGGCTATCCATACATCCCTCTCCAACAATAACCAGATCTGCCTTTTTAACCCGTTCATCAAAATTAACGATATCTAATATATAGTCAATTCCAGATACAATTTTGCCGCCTGCAAAGGTGATAAGACCTGCTGCCATGCCGCCGCCAGCTCCAGCTCCTTTTTGATCAAAAATTTTTGAATTAGCTAGCTGATAAAAATGCTTCATAGCTTTATCTGCTGTATCTCGTTCGGATTGCGGCAGACCTTTTTGACTTCCAAAAACATAGGCCGCCCCTTGAGAACCACAAAGAGGATTGCTTACATCTGTAATAATAACAATCTCTAAATTTTTGATAAAGTTTGGAACATTTTTATCGGAAATACGGGCAACCTGACCAAGATTGGCACCAATAGGATCCAGTTCATTTTCCTCATGGTCAAAAAATTGATAGCCTAGTCCCGCTGCCATGCCAATACCACCATCATTTGTGCTAGAGCCCCCAACTCCAATCAGTATCTTTTTAATCCCGCTTTTAGCGAGTTTGACAAAAAGCTCTCCTAAACCTTTTGTGGAAATCTTTAAAGGATTACGCTTAGATTTTGGAATTTTTCCTAGACCAACCAGCTCTGCCATTTCTATAAGAGCCAAATCTTCCTTAAAGGCACAACTTAGAGAAACGGTTTTACCAAAAGGACCAGTCACATCTACTTGGGCATAGTCCATATTAAGACTGGCTGCAAGAGCTGCCACAGTCCCTTCACCGCCATCTCCAATCGGAAGCAAATCAAAAGTGGCAGTAGGAAAACCCTTTATAAAACCAGCTTTCAGTGCCTGAGCCACCTCAGCAGACGACAAACTTTCTTTGAAAGAGTCTGGCGCAAGTAAAATATGCATATGAAACCTCCTTTAGTTATGTTTCTTAAAAAGATTATAACTTAAAAAGATAAAAGAAACACGAAAAAAATTAATCGTCTAACTAAACATAAAAAAATAACCCCGCCAAGCGAAGGCTTGGTGGGGGGTTTGTGAAGAATAAAATTATTTTCCACTATATATTCGCTTTTTTACACTACTCAAAACCTTGTTAAGCTAGGATTTCGCAATGTAATTGCGTACCCTTATTATTTAAGAGTAACTGAAGCTCCTGCTTCTTCAAGTTTAGCTTTAAGTTCTTCAGCTTCAGCTGCTGGTACACCTTCTTTAAGAACAGATGGTGCGTTATCTACGAGGCCTTTAGCTTCTTTAAGACCTTCACCTGTGATTTCACGAACAACTTTGATAACAGCAACTTTTTTGTCGCCGCCTGCAGTCAATTCAATATCAAATGAATCCTTAGCAGCACCGCCGTCTGCATCACCTGCAGCACCAGCTGCAGCTACAGGAGCAGCTGCTGTTACACCAAATTCTTCTTCGATAGCTTTTACAAGATCGTTAAGCTCAAGGATTGAAGCTTCTTTAATTTCAGCAATAATGTTTTCAATGTTCAATGCCATTGTAATTTCCTCCAAATTTATCTAAATGTAATAATGTTGCAGCTAAAAAACTGCTAGTGGGTTGAAGCAGTGCTTAAGCAGCACCGTCTTCTTTGCTTTCTGCAACTGCTTTGACAGCATATGCAACGTTACGCACAGGCGCTTGAAGTACAGAAAGAAGCATTGAAAGCATTCCTTCGCGGTTTGGCAAGCTTGCAAGGGCATTGATGTCTTCTTTTGTAGAGACAGCACCTTCAATTGCGCCACCTTTAATTTCAAGAGCTTCTGCATCTTTAGCAAAATCGCTAATAACTTTTGCTGGTGCAACAACGTCTTCATTTGAAAATGCTACTGCAGATGGGCCAACAAAAACATCTTTAAGGTCAGTAAGACCAGCTTGTTCAGCCGCACGTGTTAAAATTGAATTCTTAATAACTTTGAATTCAACACCGTTTTCACGCAAATTACGACGAAGCACTGTATCTTGTTCCACAGTAAGACCACGTGAATCTACGACAACAATAGCTGCAGCTTCTTTCATTTTAGCAGCCACTGCATCAACTTGTTCGGCTTTCTTAGCAATGATAGCTTCACTCATGTTTAGTTTTACCTCCGTTTTTATTTTTGGGCTAGGTACAAAAAAATCGCACCTAAACCTAGACACGAAAGTACAATACGTTACAATTTTCAGTTACGTTTTGTGCCTCGGTAGGATATTTACGAGTCCGGCTCCCCTACTGTCTTAGGTCAGTTTTTTCAAACCTTAAGCATTTTATCATAATAGAGAGACTCGGTCAAGAGCTAGATGGATTTTTATTGAAATTATTTTGAATGAAAGTTCTATGAAAATTTACAAGACAATATAAAAAACAACCAACATCATTCTCTTAAAAGAAAATAAACGGATTGTTTTTTTGTTAATCTTTTACCTTAATCGTCACTGGATGATTTATAAGTGAGGTAGTAGGCGTCTTCATCTTTTACATAATCAAATGATAGAGATACATACTGAAGCTTTGATTCTTCAGCATCATAATCTGAATATGAAAGAGAAAGTGATTTTTCAAATTCGCCCTTTTCACTTGTTTGTATACTATAATTTACAGTGTAAGCTTTCGGATGATCTTTCAAAACATCTGATAATTTAGTACCACTTGTAGGATCACTATAATCCCCTTCCTTTAAAGCATCATACTGTTCTTTAGTCCAATCTGATTTATAATTGCTGTCTTCTTCAACAAGGTCTTGTTTAAAGTGAGCAGATGCGGATGTCAACACAAAGATGCCATCATGCTGTTTTTCAAAGTAAAGGGTCACATCTTCGTCATAATTTGCTCCCTTGTATTGAAGTGTCAGTTCATCACCTGACATTTCAGCATCAGATGCCTTACCATGTGATTTCATAATATCTGATACGGTATCTTCTTCAACTTTCAGCTTAGTGAATTGTTTTTCATTCCAATCAAACTTGTAGCTGCTGTCGATATAGTCATTAACATTATTGCTATCACCGTCAGTATTTTTAGATTTACTGCTATTTTTAGAAGTTGATACTTGAGCTCTTGAGTCAGAAGCTGATGCTTGTGAATTTTGATAAATGAGACCACCGATGGAAAGCAAGAAAAGAACACCTGTTACTGAGGCAGCAACGATAGAGAGCACCTTGTCTTTACCATTGATATTGAAAATAAGAGCCACAATAGCTACTGCTAAAGCCAAGAAAGCGAAGATGACATAAAGCACTGCCGGAGCTGCAAACCAAGCCAATGCACTAAAAATCACCCCTATTACAATAGCTGCAATTGGTAAAATTTTACCAAGCCATAGAGATTTCACATTATTTGGCTGTTGGAATTGCTGAGGTGGCTGCTGTTGAAACTGACCTGTTTGAGCAAACTGATTATTCGCAGCAAATTGGTTGACTTGAGCTGAATCTGCCACCGGCTGCTGACCTGCCAGATTCTGTTCAGGAGCTGCAAAATTTTGATTTTGGAAAGCCGCCTGTTGCTCTGAACCATCTGGAATTTGCCCTTGAACTGGCGCAGACGGTGTTTGCACATCAACAATTGGTTCTTCTGCAACAGCATCTGCAAAATCTGATGCTGTTGGTTCTTGATTCGGCATAGTTGTTTGATTTTGCTGTAAGTTAGCAGCTCCACCATTAAGCTGAGCAGACAAAGCTGTTGTATCAAAGTTTGCTGCTTTAGCTTCCATAAATTCTTGAGGGGTTGGTTTACGACCTGTTACGGCCTCAAATAGATGACTCCACTCTTCTTTAGTAGCCATACGAATCTCCTTTTCATTTGATAATAAAACTATTGTACCACAATTCAGACTATTTCGTATAGAAATTTTTGATAAGATTCATTTTTCTGCTATTTTTTGCTAAAATAGTAGAACATACACTGATGGAGAGATTTATGAAAACTTTTAAGAAATTCCTTCCTTTTTTATTTTTAGCATTGCTGGCACTTTTAATTTACAATTACCGTGATTCTATTCTTCGTGCTATCCGCGGAGATGACTATGTGGACAGCAAGATTGCCTCTAAAGTCCATAAAGAACAGCTGCCGCAGCTATCAACAAAGATAGCGGATAATGAAGCTGAAGCGATTCTTCATACTTCAAAAGGTGACATTACGGTTAAACTCTTCCCGAAGTATGCTCCCAAAGCTGTTGAAAATTTCCTAACCCATGCTAAGAAGGGCTATTACAACAACCTTATTTTTCACCGTGTTATTGCAAATTTTATGATCCAGTCCGGAGATCCTAATGGTGATGGAACAGGAGGCGAATCAATCTGGGGAGAGCCTTTTGAAAATGAAATCAGTCCCTACCTTTATAATTTCAGAGGGGCTCTAGCCATGGCTAATACTGGCAGTGACAGTTCAAACGGCAGTCAATTTTTTATTAATCAAAATAATGAAGATCAATCTGCCAATCTTTCAAAAGAAAACTATTCTGATGCAGTCACTAACGCCTACAAAAATGGCGGAAATCCTTCACTTGATGGGAACTATACTGTTTTTGGCCAAGTTATAAAAGGAATGGATGTCGTTGATAGCATTGCTAGCACAGCAACAGACGATAAGGACAAACCTACCGAGAATATTACTATTACTTCTATTGAGATTACCAAGGATTACAATTTCAAGTAGAAAGTACTCCTTAGAATCGCTCTTTTGTGCATAGGCAGCGCAATACAAAACCTCAGTCTGAATGACAGTCAGATTGAGGTTTTTAGTTTATTTGACAGCTGTAAGAAGGTAATCACCTATATTGACACGTGACTCTTGAGTTGTAAGAACATCATCAAAGTCAGCTGAATTTGTTACAATGACTGGCGAAATAACCGGTAGCTTGGCATCACGGACAGTGGCAAGATCAAATTCTAAAAGTTTTTGACCCGCTTCAACTTTTTGACCGACTTCAACAAATGACTTGAAGCCTTTACCAGCCAGAGATACGGTATCCATACCAATATGTATGAGAACTTCAGCACCATTTTCAGTTCGCATGCCAACAGCATGACCTGTAGGAAAGACGAGAGTAACCTCACCATTTGCTGGAGCAACAACTGTACCATCTGTTGGATCAACCGCAATTCCTTTACCCATAGCTCCTGAAGCAAATACCTCATCTGGAACATTTTCAAGTTTAACAACTTCACCAATCATTGGGCTGGCAATAATTTCTTGTTTTAATTCTTTAAGTTCAGCCTCAGCCGCTGGCGCTTCTGTTTTTTCATCAGCAGCAACTGTTTTGGGACCACCATAAAGGTAAGGGATTTTAACGAACTGCGTCAAAATAAAGCCAATTGCAAAGTTTGCCACAATAGCAACCAAGAAATGAATTAAGGTCATTGAATTCTTAGAGTCAATAAAGGATGGGATGGCAAACAAGCCCATACCTCCCATAACCTGCATTTTAACATTGAATAGGGCTAAATAAGCACCAGTAACAGCACCTGAGATACAGGTCATAATAAATGGTATCCGCATTGGAAGAGTGATACCGTAAATGGCGGGCTCAGTGACACCGAATAAAGCTGAGATAAAAGCAGGAATGGACAATTCGCGTACCTTAGGTTCTTTTGTACGGAACATAATATTAAGTAGAGCACCCGCTTGTGCAAAACAGATAGCAATACTTGCAACAAGAAGAACACCTGGCCCTTTTTGAAGTTCTAAAAGGGCAATTGGAACAAGTCCCCAGTGAAGGCCAAACATAACCAATACTTGCCACAAAGCACCCAATATTAAACCATAAAGAATCGGACTAAGGCCATAAATACCTGTAAAAATAGCACCGACAAGATCAGATGCCCAATTCATAACAGGGCCGATAACAAGAAAAGCAAGCGGAACAGTGATTAAAATAGTAAAGAATGGCACAACAAAGACTTTAACGACATCTGGAATAATCTTTTTAAAGAAAGCTTCAACTTTAGAACCGACCCAAATAGCTAAGATAATCGGCAATACTGTTTGTAAATAACTTGAAGCCGGAAAAATAATCGGAATTCCTAAGAAGGTAGAATAAATCGGCGATTCAATAACCGTTCCCTTAAACAAAGTATATAAGGGAGCATCTGCCGTAAAGCTAGCTGCAATATTAGGATATACCAAGGCAAAGCCAATGGCTAGAGCTGTAAATTGCTCCATTTTGAAACGCTTGGCTGCAGTAATAGCCAAAATTAGAGGAAGGAATTGAAAGAAGCCATCTCCTGCTGCATTTAATACTACATATAAACCATCAGTCTCCTTGACGCCTACAGCAGCTAAAATAGCAACTACACCTTTGATCATACCTGCTGCCGAAAGGGCTCCAAGCATTGGTTGAAATAGACCTGAAACCAAGGCGATAAAGCGATCAAAAAGATTTCCTTTTGGAACATCGCCTTCATCTACATCAATGCCTCCATCACCAGAAATACCTGATACTTTCAATACAGTATCATAAACATCTGGAACGTGATTACCAATAACAACCTGGTATTGTCCACCTGCTTTAACAACAGTAACAACACCGTCACGTTGTTTGAGATAGTCATCATCTGCTTTACTTTCATCTTTAAGAGTGAACCGTAAGCGGGTGACACAGTGAACTAATTTAACGATATTATCCTTACCGCCAACATGAGCGACAATGTCTTTTGCCAACTCGGTGTAATCTTTAGCCATATTAAGGCTCCTTTCATAAGATGCTAAGCCGTTAAGCAACTCACAGGAAAATAGGAACCATGACAAAGATGCTTGCATCTAGGAAATGGTTATCTTTTTTCAAAGAGTTGTAGGCGTGCTCAGTTAAATAAAATGCTAAGCCGTTAAGCAACTCACAAGAAAATAGGAACCATGACAAAGATGCTTGCATCTAGGAAATGGTTATCTTTTTTCAAAGAGTTGTAGGCGTGCTCAGTTAAATAAGATGCTAAGCCGTGAGTGACTTATTGATTTTAAATAATCGAATTCAGCCAATCTGGCTCCAGCACAGTTATTTTTTAGAATGATTACCATTTCACACGCAAAAAAACCTAAACAAATACCAAATAAATACAACAAAACACTTGTTTGTAATCTATTTCGTATTTATCTAGGTTTTGCCTGCTAATCAGTAACAATCCTTATGAACCTTATATTAGCAGATAATCCAAAATATTGCAAGCCTTTTCAAAAACTCTTTTTGATTTTTACTTGACCTTCATAAAGAAAGGCGTTATACTATTGTTAGTTTATAAACTAACAGAAAGAAGATTATTTATGACATCTACTATTATTATCCAACTGCAAAATCTCTATGCCAGCCTAAGCAGCCGTTCTCTAGGTTGCCACCCTTTGAAAACATCGCTAGCTGTTGTTGATGCTGAAGGATATATTCTATCAGCTACCCCTGTATTTCAAAATGTTTTTGGAAAATGCGGTGCACATATTAAGACACTTCCTTTTGACAGCCATACAAAAGCAATTAAAAGCAGCGGAGGATCAGAACAAGAAACAAAAAGGTTAAACAAATGGATAACTGAAACGATGCTTGTCCCTGTTGATAGAGATTTGTATCTGACAAAAATTCAGAAAATCCATAGACATTTATCGCTTCTGCCAGATCTTAAATCAATACAGACACTGACAAATGACCGCTTTCTTTTAAATGTTAATAAGGAATTAACTGATGCTGATCTCCGTATTCTCCAAGGTCAGATCTTAAATCTTTCTGGCAGTTACAGCTTAATTGGCGCCTCTTCTGCCGGCTACAATAAAGCCTTGATTGCACTTGATTCTGCTAAACAAAATCCAAATGGGCGCGCCAGATATAACCAGCCTGAGACTGCTTTTAAGCGCAGTCTGGATGTTATTCATCACTTTTTTCAAACAAAATCAGCGGCTTAATGCCAATCAAAAACAGTTAGTTCAAAAGACTAACTGTTTTTGAAAAAGGTTATTTATTATGCCTGAGATTACTGTAAATTCCAAAGACAATAATCCAAACCGCTGCTCCTATAGCACCAAAGAAAGTTGAATCTTGTAAGAAAAGACAGGCAAAAACAAAGATAAAGAATATTATCGTCAAAGGATTGAGTACCTTATAGGCTGGCATAGTATAACCATCTGCCATAAATTCCTTTGATTTGCGATAACGTAAATGAGCAACCATTGTTAAGAAATAAATCGCAATGTACACGCCTGACGAAGATGCTGTAATCAAAGCAAAAGCATCAGAAACTCCTGGAAGAACATTGATAAAAGCCGAAATAGCAATGACAACAGCTGAAAGAATAATGGCTTTACTAGGTACACCTGTACGTGATAAAGTATCTAATTCCAACTTAGACATAAGCGGATTATCCATTTCATTGGCCAATTGGTAAAGGTGCCGTCCTGTTGAGTAAAGGGTTGAATTTAGCGAAGAAGCCGCTGCAGTCAAAACAACAAAGTTGATGAAGGCTGCTGCCCATTTGATGCCGGCCAACTGAAAGACCATGACAAAAGGCGACTCATTCACTGGCAGCTCTTTCCATGGAAAAATTGACATAATAGCAACCAAAGCACCGACATAAAAAATGACGATACGAACAGGAATTTCTTGAATAGCTTTTGGCAGAACTTTGCGCGGATTTGCCGTCTCAGATGTCGTAATTCCAACAAATTCAATGGCTTGATAAGCAAAGAAAACCATTTGGAATGCGACAATAAAGTTTTTTACACCATTTGGAAACATCTGAAAGCCGTCTGTGATATTAGTCAAACTGGCATGGCCAACTGGTGTTTTAAAATCTGTTAAAACCATGAAAACACCCGTAGCAATCAAGGCCAAAATTGTAATAATCTTAAGCATTCCAAACCAAAATTCGACTTCTCCAAATATACGCACAGCAATAAGGTTAACCAAGCTAAGAATAAGAAGGAAAACAATTTGAATCTGCCAAGCTGGCCAAGCAGGGAACCAATACTGGACATAAGTAGCAACTGCTGTGATTTCAGCCATGCCAAGGAAAATCAGAGACACCCAATAAGACCAGCCCGAAAAGAAGCCCCAACCTTTACCGACATACTTAGTGATAAAATTAATAAAGGTATGCTGATTGGGATCCATATAAAGCATCTCACCGATGGCACGCATCATGAAAAACATGAAAATACCTGTCAGCAAATAGACCAAAATAATAGAAGGACCTGTCAGACTAATAGAGCGGCCAGCACCTAGAAAGAGCCCTGTCCCGATTGTTCCAGCTATGGCGATTAATTGAACATGGCGATTTTGAAGGCCGCGAACCATCCCATTTTCAAGTTCTTTATTCTTTTCATCTTGTTTGTTATCCGTCATAAAAACTCCAATCAAAAATATATAAAACCTATTATACTCTATCTTTCATAAAAAAACAAAGCTGTTAAGAAAATTCTGAATATACGATTCAAAAAAAGAGGCTAGGACAAAAATCGGTAATTCGAAGAATTCGATTTTATTGTCCCACCTCCGAACGGTTTGGTTTGGGATTTATATGAACTAACGTTCATGGGATTAGATAACCTCCAACAATTAAACTGTTGGGGCTATTACTTACACAATTGAACACGAGCTACGAGCTGTGTCAAAAAGATAGTTTTTCCTAGAGTCTTGTGACTCTTCGTCAAAATTCCTATTTTGCCTTTGCTCGTAAACGCTCTTTGTATCTTAATAATTGAACACGAGCTGCGGATTGGGTCAAAAAGATGATTTCGCCTAAAGCCGCTTAACGACTCCTTGGTAAAATCCCTATTTTGACTTTATCCGCAAACGCTCTTTGTATCTTGTCTAGTAAGGAATAAGGATATCCAATCACCGCATCTTGCAAGTAAAATGACAAAAATATAATATAAGGAATTGGATACTTTTATACATAATCTTCACGATTACACTCTTCTGCGGGTGATTGCACAGCAATCATCGTGGTTTGTCCCACACTCTTTTTTATCAACTAATTCTAAAATGTCTTTCCAGTCGTATCATAATAATCCTTGGACATCATTTCCCACGATTTTGCAATATCATCAGTTAATGCAAATAGGCCACTGCGTCCAATAACATAAATATCTGGGCCAGCCTTGTCAATACGTTTAAAGGTTTTACGGCTTGAAGAACCATCCATTTCAATAACATAATGATAGCCTTTTTCAACGCGAATATTCCGAAGTTCCACAATTTTGTTAAGGGTCGGCTCTAAAAATCTCTGACCGGCAAATCCTGGTTCCACAGTCATGATTGTAATTTTATCAACTAAATCAATATAAGGAAAAATAGAATCTATAGATGTTTCAGGATTCAAAACAACTCCTGCTTTTAGACCAGCATTATGAATCTGATCAATAAGTCTAAAAGCTAGTCCGTTAAGCACCTCGGCATGCATACAGATCCAATCACATTTAATATTAATTAATTCTTGTACCCAAAATGCTGGATCTGTTACCATCAAATGAGCTGACATAGGCAGTTGACTAATCTTTCTGACTTCTTGAATAAACCAAGGAGAAAGGGTAATATTAGGAACAAAATGACCATCCATTATATCCATATGATAAGAACTGACATGCTTATTTAAAAATGTGATCTGTTCTGTAAATTTATCTAAATCCATACACATAAGTGACGGGGATAATTCTGCCTTTTTCATTACTGTTACCCTTTCTATTATAAAATTTCAATATCATCAAAACTAATTTCTTCCTCTTCTGCCTTTTCTTCTGTCGCAAGCTCTTCGTCTGTTTTATTTTTGGCAATGAGAGCATAGACAAGTCCAGTCACAAAGACATTAACAATGATAGCAAGTAAACCCGTCCAAGGATGAGTCATTGTTGGCAGCATCAAGAATCCGCCAAATGGAACGGTCGAATCAGCTCCAAGCACCATAGAAGTTGCGCCGCCTGCCGCACCACCAATAGCTGCTGCAACAATTCCGCGAAAAAGATCATTCATAACAATAGGAATAACTCCTTCAACAATGTTCAGCACGCCCATAGGTACAGCTGATTTTAAATTTTCTATTTGCGCTTGGCCATAGATATTCTTATGCAATAATTTCGCAACAAAATAAGCAAAACCAAATCCAATCGGTGTTGAAGTATTAACTAATTGGAGAGCTGTGACTGGCTCTTTGACACCAGATGCCAGTAAAGTAAGCGTAAATGCGTACACTGTTTTATTGACTGGCCCACCAAAATCAACAATACTCAAAAATCCAATAACCAAACCAAAAATTAACATTGAGGATGAACCAAGTCCTTGCAGGAAATTGGTCAGCCAATCGGTAAACGCAGCAATTGGAATACCAATTATATAAATCATCAATAATCCTGAAATGAAAGAAGACAGCAACGGCACAATAACTGTTGGCATGAGTCCTTTCGCCCATTCTGGTACTTTAACATTTTTTAAAATCCAAAGTGCTAGAAAACCTGCGATATAACCGCCGATAATACCACCGATAAAGCCTGCACTAATAGCATTTGCTGAAAGACCTACTACAAATCCGGGAGCAATACCAGGTTTGCCAGCAATAGAAAATGAAATCCCAGTTGCAATAATAACTGGAAGCAAACCGAGTGCCTTCCCTCCCATAGTAGCTAAAGTATCCCAAAAGCTAAATTTTCCCTGTATTAAGGCATCTTGTGAGCTGCCACCCAATGCCATACCTATAGCTACTAAGAAACCTGCACCGCAAACGATTGGGATTAAATAGGATATAGCAGTCAGCAAATGACCTTTTAAATTCATTTTTTTCCAAATTTCTTTCATCGCTAACCTCCTTTATGATTGGTCTTTTAAGACTTCTGCTGCTTTTTCAAGCAACTTGTTCGGTGATTTAATAGCTATTTCAGTTGGTACCTTGATAACCTTTTTCCCCTCAAAACGCTCCAGCCCTGCAATCTTAACATCAACTGCAAGAATAACAATATCAGCTGCATCAATCTGTTCCTTGGTTAATTCATTTTCAATACCAATAGTACCTTGCGTTTCGATATGAACATCGTCTCCTCTTTTTTTAGCAGCATTCTCAATTTTTTCTTGCGCAATATAGGTATGTGCAATTCCCACTGTACAAGCAGCAACACCAACAATTTTCATAAGAGTTCCTCCATTTTTATTAAGCAAATGCATTGACAACATCATCAACAGACTGTGCTGCCAACAATTTTTCAACAACTTCATCATTACCAAGTTTACGTGCAAACAGGGACAGTAATTTCAAATGTTTTTGAGCTCCTTTTGTATCACTGCCAACTGCAAATAAAATAACAATTTTCACCCCTTTACCATCTAAGCTTTCCCAAGGAATTTCTAATCGATTGATTCCAATAACAACGCCAATTTTATTAACAAACTGACTTTTACTATGCGGAATAGCAATGTAGTTTCCAATCCCAGTTGAGCCCTCGCTTTCACGTTTATAAATATCCTCAATAAAATCTTTAACATCAGAAATATAGTGATTCGCAAGCAAGACTTCACTGAGTTTTCGAAACACTTCATCTTTTGTTTTACAATTCAAATGAGTCACAACTAAATTTTTGTCAATAACATCTTTTATTTCCATATTAAACCTCTAAACCCTCTAAAATTTTTTCCTCTGACTGTTCAAGCAGTTCTGCAATATAGTCGTCAGAACTTAACTTAGTAACAAAGTTTGTTATACGCTTTTTCTCCTTTAGACTTGCCTGTTTTGCCAGAATAATAGCAATAACTAGTTTAATGCGTTTTATGTTAGGCAACCAACAGTCTATTTCGTCTTTGAGCCGCAGAAGGATGACCTGATTTTGTATATTTTCCATCTCAAAATGAGGCAGCACTGTTTTATCAGCAATCTGAATATTCCCCAAAGATTCTCTTATCAAAAAACTTTCTAAAACCAAGTCCTTTGATAAGTGGTTTTTCCGACCAATTATACGAGATAAAAAATGATAAACATCCTGCCGTGACATAAGAGGCTCATCCAAATACACCTTATAAAAATCATCTGCCATAGTTAATTTCCTCTATCTTCTGAACTATCTTGCTTTGATCTTCCTTATTCATCATTGCACTAATCAGGACCTTATTAAACCGATTTTCGGTATTCAAATCAACTGTGGTCACTAATAAATCAATTATGGGATAGTTTTTTTCCACACTCGCTGCATCTTGATAAGAGATAACATTAACAATTTCAATATCAGGAAACAATTTTTCAATTTTTGATTTTAGGAGTTCTGATGTTCCGATTCCTGAGGAACACATAATCAAAGTTCTAATAGGTCTAATCTCCATCTCTTGGAATCTAGCAAAATATAAGGTTAAAAAACCAATTTCATCTTCATTAACCGTTGGAAAACCATATCGCTGACTCATTTTTTGGGAAACTTGTTTGGTTTCTTGAAAGATCCTTCCGTAATTATCTTTGATTTCACTCAACATATTATTTTTTATACGAATTTTATTGTCTAAACGGCGCAGTAAGGGACTGATGTGATTGGCTAAGTCAATAAAAACAGGAGATTGTTTATTGATCTTCTTTGTTTTCATCATATCCATCTGTTTAAAATAAAAGGTTGTGATATCAATCACGCGTTTAGAAAACCGAATCTTCTGCTGCTGAAAACTCAATTGAAAACGAGAGGAATAAAGATATTGGTACAAATAGTTAATTTCAATAGTATTAATTTTTTGACCTAAATAATCACTAATATCTCTAATAACTCTTTGACTCTCTGTTAAAAGGGCCTTATCAAAATTTCTTTCGTTCCTAATTGACATAAAATAACTGGGGTTTCTGCTGCCTTTTTTGATTCTTTCAATCATAATGTAAAGGTGGGAGAAAATATTAACGTTATAAGGATAAGGTAATTTGGCATCTAAGTGTTGTTCCATCAGGCTAATCTCTTTTTGAACAAATTTAGCAATCTGGTAGTTAATCTTATCTGAATGAATGGATAAAGCTAAATTATCAATATCAATTATGTCGAAAGCTGGAATTAAATCAGCTATAGCCCTTCTAATATTCTCCTCATTTCCTTCAATGAAAATTGCTCCCGAGCGCGTAGCGATTTTTAAACCGTAAGTATCTATTAATTTCTGAATTTCCTGTTTATCTTTAAACACCACTGAATCACTGACATAAAATTCTTGACTCAAATCATAAATGAGTAACTTTTTAGGCGCTATCAGAAGCAAACGTTCCAAAATTCGAGCCTGCCTGCTTGCAGGCGTATAAGTCTCCTCCTCTCTTATCTGCTGCTCAGGCAATACTTTTCGATTAAGTTTTAAACCACTCCCTTTCTTCGTCGTGACTATTTTATTTGGAAAATAGACATCATTAGTTTCTTGTATTAGGCGATAAATTGTTTTTTCTGAAACCTGTAAATAATCAGAAAGTTCCTTAGCAGTTACAAAATCAGTATGCTCTTTCAAAATAGAAAGCAGCTTTTCAATTTTTTGCTTTTGTCTAATCATAATTATCCCCCCATTACATCTCCATTGTAACCGTTTTCCTTGATTTAAAAATATAAAAAAATGTCCTTTTCATTGGACATTTTTTTATATTTAAGATTCAGGATCATCTAAACTCCGCCCATGAAGGCCTTTTTCTCGCTGTACTTGACGAAGTTTTTCAGGGGTCACATCATTGCCTTCTTCGTCCACTAATTTAATCCCTTCAATATGGTGGCGAACCGAACGGCGGTAACCCTCAATGTATTCACGGCGAAGCTTTTCCTGCTCTACCTTTTCTGGACCTGTCAGTCCTTCAGCTTTCTTTTTCTTTGCTAACTCGTTGATACGAGCAATTTTTTTAGGATCCACTGTTTCTCCTTCCTTTACACTTTGTTTTTGCTAGTTATTTCGTATTCAGCTTGTTAAAGGCTGCAATGGTTTTAGCTTTGGCTGTCAGGCTAGCAAGGAGAGCCAGGCGGTTGTTTTTGACCGCTTGGTCGTCAACCATGACCATGGTATTGTCAAAGAAGTTGTCAATGACTGGGCTTAGGGCAAATAGCTGAGCGAGCTTGTCGCTGGCAGTACCTGTCAGGACTAATTCATCAGTAGCTTGTGCGAGTGCTTTTTCGGCGTCATTTTCAAAGAGGCTGCTGTCAATCTGACTAGAAGCGTCAGCTTTTTCGCCAAGGTTAAAGACACGAGAGAGTGACTCAACGGCTGACTTGTAGTCGTCGGTCTTGCTGGCTCTCAGCAAGCTTTCAGCGGCAGCAAGCATTTCTGGGACAACAAAGGTTGTGCTGGCAAGAACAGCTTCCTTGATATCTTTAGGCATTTTGCCCATCATCTTGTCAACACGCGCTTTGATAAAGCTGATAACGTCAGCCTTGTTGTCATAAGTCAGGCTGTCAAAGCTGAGGGCGTAGATGTTATCAACCAGCTCATCCATGGGAATATTCCAACCGAAGGCATCCAAGATACGAACAATCCCTTGAGTGGCACGGCGCAGAGCGTAAGGGTCATTTGAACCGCTTGGAATAAGACCAACGGAAAAGAATGAAAAGAGCGTATCCAGCTTGTCCGCAAGCGCCAAAACGGCACCAACCTTGCTTTCTGGAAGTTCCCCATCAGCTGAATTCGGCAGGTAGTGTTCGCGGATTGCGGCTGCAACTGCCTTGTCCTCCCCTGCAAGGAGGGCATATTTTTCACCCATGATACCTTGCAATTCGTCAAATTCACCAACCATGCCTGTCAGGAGGTCAAATTTGTAAATTTGAGCTGCACGGTCAACAGCCGCCGCCTCATCAGCAGTAAGCCCTGCTTTTTCTGACAAATACTTGGCGATGACACGGCTGCGGCCCATGTGTTCTGAAAGTGATCCAATCTTTTCATGGAAAGTCACTTGGTTAAGTTTGGCAACCAAGTCAGAAATAGCGAGTTTTTGATCTTCACGCCAGAAGAATTCACCATCTTCCAGACGAGCAACCAGTACCTTCTCATTTCCCTTGACAACATTTTCAAGGAATTGATCGTTCCCGTTGCGGACTGAGATAAAGTTAGGCTTGAGCTTGCCATCCAAATCACGGACAACGAAGTAACGTTGATGGTTTTTCATGGAAGTCACCAGAACCTCTTCTGGAACTTCTAGATACTTAGTATCAAAGCTTCCCATGAAGGCAGTTGGGTATTCAACCAGGTTAAGAACTTCATTGAGCAGCTCTGCATCAATTTCAACCTGAACACCTTCTTCTTTTTCGATAGCCTTGATTTGCTCAACAATCAGCGCTTCACGTTCTTTGGCATCTGCGATGACAAATTGCTTGCGCAAATCGTCTTCATAGCTACTGCTGCTTGCAATTTCTGTTTCCTGTCCAAGGAAACGATGTCCGCGGCTGACGCGCCCCGAATGAATATCCAGGAAGTCCATAGCCAAAGCCTCATCATCAAGAAGAACAGTCAGGGTATGGACAGGACGGATATATTCAAAGCTGTTCTTAGCCCAGTGCATGCTGACTGGGAAAGACATAGCCTCAAGCACTTCTGGAATACCTGCAAGCACTTCTTTAGCTGATTTACCAGCTTCGTGTTTGGTCACATAGACGTATTCTTCGCCTTTAATTTCTCGGAATTCAATGTCATCTGTTGTCAAACCTTTACCGCGTACAAAACCTTGGGCTGCTTTGGTGAAATTGCCTTCGCTATCTAAAGCGATCTTCTTAGAAGGACCTTTAAAGTCTTCTGTCAAATCATCTTGTTTATCCGCAAGTCCGCAAACACGCACAGCTAAGCGACGTGGTGTTGAAAAAGTTTGGATACTTTCAAATGCCAAACGGTTGTCTGTCAAGAAAGTTGCCATTTTGTCCCCAAGCTGCTTTTCACTTGGTGTGACAACATAGGCTGGAAGTTCTTCCAAGCCAAGTTCTACTAATAAGTTGTGTTCCATTCTTATTCTGCCTCCTCTTTCAATAATTCTGCACGTGTCTCTTCGTCCAAGAGTGGATAACCGAGTTTCTTGCGTTCTGCGACAAAGGTTTTAGCAACGACACGGGCAAGGTTGCGGATACGGGCAATATAGCCTGCACGTTCAGTAACTGAAACAGCACCGCGTGCATCAAGCAGGTTAAAGGTGTGTGAACATTTGAGCACATAATCATAAGCTGGATGAACCAAGCCTAATTCCAAAGCGCGCCCTGCTTCTTTTTCAAATTTTTCGAAGTTTTCAAGCAACATGTCTTGATCAGACACTTCAAAGCTGTATTTTGAGTGTTCATATTCTGGTTGGAGGAAGATTTCACCGTATTTAACGCCTGGTGCCCATTCGATATCATAGACCGAATCAACTTCTTGGATATAAGAAGCCAGACGTTCCAGACCATAAGTAACTTCGGAAGTTACTGGTGACGTTGCCAAACCGCCAACTTGTTGGAAGTAAGTGAACTGCGTGATTTCCATGCCATCTAACCAAACTTCCCAGCCAAGTCCAGCTGAACCTGTCGAAGGGTTTTCCCAGTTGTCCTCAACGAAGCGAATATCATGTTCCAAAGGATTGATTCCCAATTTTTCTAAAGATTCAAGATAAAGCTCTTGAATGTTGCTTGGCGATGGTTTCATAACCACTTGAAATTGGTGGTGCTGGTAAAGACGGTTGGGATTTTCCCCGTAACGACCATCAGCAGGACGGCGTGATGGCTCCACATAAGCCGCATTCCATGGCTCAGGACCGATAGCACGCAGGAAAGTGTAGGGACTCATTGTTCCCGCACCTTTTTCATTATCATAGGCCTGCATGAGCATGCAGCCTTGATCATTCCAGTATTGTTGTAAGGTCAAGATAATTTCTTGGAAGGTTAGTTTTTTAGACATGTAAACTCCTTTTTTATTTTTGTAAAATAGCTGACGCTGGGAAATCAAAAGAACCACGCTCCTTCACTCCTATGCCAACTGACATAGGGGCGTCTGAAACGCGGTTCCACCCTAATTTATTACTTCATTTATCTGATTATTAGCTTGGCTATAGGCCAAGAGAAAGCTCCAGCTCCTTATCTTGTTTCACCCGACTTACACTATCTCAGGCTCGCTACAGAAACGCCATAAGACTTTCTTTCTTGACAAGTATTATAGCAGAAAATCAGTAGACTGTCTAGCATCAGTCAATCTTCATATATCTAAAAACATACATAAAGAAATCTCGGCTGACTTCAAAGTGCCCATAACGAAGCTGACTGACATAGGTCTTCCAGTCTGGGTGCAGTCTAGCGGTTTCAATCGGGCAAGGACGGACAGGCTGATAATACTCAACATCACGCCTGAAAGGAATAAAGTCCGGCGCCATTTCAAACTGGTAGACCCGATCGTCCTTCATCTTGCCCACAGCCGTGAAAGCCTGCAGTTTTTCGTCAGAATCCAGAGCCACCTTGGGGCTATAATAAAGCAAATAATCTCCCTGCTTCATACGTTTTAGGGGACCGCCTTTTCCATGGCAGACCTGGCAAAAACCGCCATCAACACCTAATCTAACGTGATTTTCCGAAACCACTCCAACCCAAAATTTAACCATTTGTCTCCTCCAATTTTATCAACAACTGATTGAAGACCGTCAGCTGATTTCCCAGCTGGCCAAAGTAAGCCTGATCAATTTCCTCAACGAGAGGCAAAGCCCGATTCATGCGCTCTCTGCCTGAGTCCGTCAGAAAGACAACCTTTGCCCGGCTATCCTGCGGGTGCTCCCGCCGCTCAACTAATCCTTTTTTCAGCAAGAGCTTAATAACCTGAGAAACCGTCATCACATCCATATCTGAAAAAACAGCCAGATTGACCTGGGTAATTAAATCTTGCTGCAACTCCAAAGCCCCCAGACTAGTTAGGATGATAAACTGTGGATGCGTCAGCTCAACCTCTCGCAGAGTCTTTTTTATCTTAGCATGCCAAGCATTGTATACCTTGGCAAATAAGAAGCCTGTTGACTCTTGGTGATTGTCCTTGTAGCGTGAATTAAATTTTGCTGTCATGCTGCCTCCACAGTCTGTTTCAGTTTTTCAACGCTGTCTGGCACATCGTCAAAAATCTGTTTCAAAAAGGCCAACGCCTCCTCTGTCATAGCGCCGTCTGTCAAAGAAACGGAATGTCTCAGGCTAATGCTGCCAGCAGGATTTTCAAGTATCTCATGCTCAAAGAGAACATTGCCAAAGGGCGTTGCTGTTACATCCGAAAAACACTGATTCTCGTGCACCTCAACTAAAGTGAAGGCAAGTTCAGGCATGCCCTTCATCTTCATTTTCCCCTTTTGTCCTGTAGTGAAATCACCCTCCAAGCTAATTCCTTCCAAATCACCCTCCCAGACAAACCAGTGATTAACTTGAGAATAATAGACCCAAACGTCTTCCTTTTTGGCATTGACAGCCAACTCAAAAGAAAATTTCATAAAAAACTCCTCCTTGTTTAATAAATATTTATATTATAAGTTAACTTACAATATTTGTCAAGAAAAATGAAAGATATTTACCTTCTCCCAGAATATTTTCAATTAGAAGAATCAAGATCTTAGAGGACACAGACCCCCATTTTGACTTTATCTTCAGACATCTTTGTAACTTGAGCTTATGAAGAGCACCTGTCAGCCTTTCTTTTATTTTATAGATATAAGGATAAGTTTACAAGCCTGTCAACTACCTTAAAGTCTTTTAAAATGCGGGTGTAACAATTTTGTTGCTCAAGCAAATTAGCAGTTTGCCTATAAAATATGATAATATGATAAGTGATTATCCTACAAGGAGGTATGATGTGGAATTAGGAAATCATCTACAGCAAGCGCGCTTGGCCGCGCATTTGACACAAGAGGATGTGGCACAAAAATTATTCGTAACCCGCCAGACCATTTCCCGCTGGGAGCAAAATAAAACCCTGCCTAACATTTATGTTTTGCAGGATTTGAGTCAGCTCTATCAGGTTGATTTACAGTACTTTCTGGGGAAGACTGAACAAATCGAGGAGCCGGTCCCCAAGAAGAGGCTGCACCTCTTATCTTTAGCAGGGGTGATTCTCTTCAACATCATCTTTTTTCTGACGGCTTATATGATGCTCGTAGCTTTTCTGCTTTGCTTTTGGGGTTTTGCTGTGGGGTTTATTCTCATGCCTTTGACCCATTTTACCAACTCAAACTTTATTTATATTGTTATTGATAATCATCGATTCGTTCCCAGTCTAGGCTGGAGTTTTACTCTCTGCGGTATCGGCCTCTTGATGCTACCGCTCATGTGGTGGCTAACTAGGCAGGTTTGGCGCTTCACTAAGCATTATGTCCGCTATAATATCAAATCGGTTTATTATTGATGCTAAAAAAGCAAGTCCCGAGACTATCGGAACTTGCTTTTTTATACTCAAAGAAAATCAAAATTAGACTAGGCGACGAGCCGCAGGTAGTACTAGAGTACGGCAAGGCGAAGTTAACGACGTATTATTTTGATTTTCAAAGAGTATTAGATCTCTTTTAACTGCTTGGTCTGCTTGTCCAGCAGTCTCCGTACATTGGTTTCAATCGTCTGCCTGCGTTCGCCCGTCAGCATATAAACAGAAAAGAGGGAGATGACGAGAACGAGGTAGGCTGTGAAGATGAATGTTTCTGCATCAACAGCTCCGCTCATCTTGGTCGCGGAAGAGGTAGAAAAGGTAATCACATCCCAGACAGCATGATAGAGAACTGCCAAGGAAAGTTTACCCGTATAAAGGTAGATAAGAGCAAAAGGAATACCTATGAATATTGCTAGCAGAGATTGCATCACAGTATTTGGAATATCTTGGCCGATGAAGACATTGGTTAGGTGTATCATTCCGAAAATGGAGGAAGAGAAAAAGATAGCGCCTACTGTTCCCAGTTTTACTCGCTTGGCTGCGGAGAAGTCAGAAAGCAGACAAAGAAGGGGAATATATCTAAAGAGAACCTCTTCTAAAAGACCTGCCTTGATGCCTGTAAAGAGGAATTTCCAAGTGACCTGGAAAGGATGAACATCGAAAGGAAACAGCAGGCCAGGCAAGCCAGCGCCTTTGAAATTATTAAGGAGTAAGAGATAGAGGCAAAAGACGGTCATGGTCATCAATGCTGAGCTTTGCCATTTCCCCTTACTCTTCCAGTCTGGCCAAGCAAAGCCCCATGCCCGCATCATAACGACAGCCATCAGGAAAAAGGCCAACGACCACCAAAGTCCAGAGGCAAAGAGTTCATACAGGAAACCATGCTTAGCGGGCAGGTATGAAACAATACCAGACACACTGATGCCGCCAATGCTAGCCCACCATAAGGCCAGCAAAATTCTGAAAAGGGCGGACTTGAACCTAGGAACGACAAACTCACAGATAACAGGGATAAAGGCAAAGAGACAATAGAGCATCAACAGCGGATAGGAGGAAGGCAGAAATTTTGCAGCAGAGGCTACCCCTGCCATAATTGATAGGGGATAAGTGATAGATATTATACAGGTAACAACTATGTCCCCCAATTTAGGCAGGTCTTTATAACTGATTAGCAGGCCCAAAAGACAGGACAGGATAGCCAAAATACCAATGGGAAGATTGGCAAATTTACTCTGCAGCAGGTAAGCAGCAATGATAATAGCATGAATCACTAGCTGCCAGCGGTAAATGGATTTGATGTTAAGGTTTTTAAGAAACATAAGGACTTCCTTTTCTGTTTTTTCTATCCCCACTGTACTGGTATTTCGGTCTGAGAGCAAGCAACAGAACTGTTACATCCACGTTTTAAAAGGCTTTAAGGTAGTTAACAGACTTGTAAACTTCCTTTTATATCTATAAAATAAAAAAACTGACAGACGCGATGCCCCTTGTTAGTTCAAGTTACAAAAGGTATCCGCATATAAAGTCAAAATAGGAAGTCCGCATTCCTTTAAGCTTTGAGGCTAAAGAAAAAGCCAGCAAATTCAACTGGCTTCATTTACTATAATTTCACTTTTCGCATATATGTTCTGCGAAAAGTTACTTATATTATCAAGATTTTCAAATCGCTCTAGTAATACCTGTCTGGAATTAACTAACATGGCAGTACTAGTAGTACTTGCTCTAGCTTCAAGAAATTGAGGCAAGAATCAGACACACTTTTTAGATCACATCAATAACCCAATAATTGTGTAAAAACCAGCAGAAAATCGCTTTTTTAAGGACAGACTTAAGCCACCCCAAAGAGCATCCTTCTTCTGTAAAACCTCATGGTGCAAAGGTAAACTTCACTTTTTCTCTTTCTTTTGTTACATAAACTTTAATTAACCCTTTTTGAGCTGTTCTGATATTTGTTGTCTTTTTGTATTTTAATGCAGGTATCACAGGTTCTAAATCAGCTTTTGCTGACTCTTTGCTGTCTCACCGTTACTTTTGTCCCCTGTTCAATGTGACTTTCAATATCAATCTTTAGTCCCAATTTATCCAGCACCTCTTTGGTCATATAAAGCCCTAAACCAGAAGCTTTCTTGTGCTGATGACCATTAAAACCTGTAAAACCTTCTTCAAAAAGTCTAGGCAGGTCTTCTTCGAGAATGCCAATCCCCGTGTCCTCAATGATAATGCCTTGGCCTGTCATTGTAATACTAACAGTACCGCCTGTCCTAGAGTACTTGATGGCATTATCTAGAATTTGTGAAATGGCAAAGCTGAGCCATTTTTGATCCGTTACCAACTGCCATTCCCCTGAAACCTCTACTTGGAGATTCTTAGCTAGACAAAGTATGCGGTAGCGTTTAACCTGCTCCATAACCAAACACTTGACAGCAATCGCTTCAAAACGGAAGTCATCTTGTTTTTCCTTGAATTTAACAAAACTCAAAAGAGTGGTCAAATAATTATCCAAGCGAATAATTTGCTGATTAATCTCCTCTTTGGATAGCATATTTGTCTGTGACATCAATGACAAAGCCGATAGAGGGACTTTCATCTGATGAGACCACATTTTAATCAGAGACTGCAAAAAATTTAATTCTTCTTGGTAGCTTAATACATCGTCCCTCGCAGCCTGACTTTGTCTTTCTAAAAGCTGCTGATAGGCTGCTTCCTGAGGCAGATAAGTCTGCGTTAAATCTTCCAAAGTGCTGGCGTCAGCAATTTCCAAAAACTTCTGCCTGAAACGGTAGTAAGCCCAGAGAGAAATCATGAGAAGAAGAACAATATTCATCAAGGTCGCTATAAAAAAACGATCCATAGGCAGGTGATAAAGAAAAAAGACTCCCAGATAAAGCAGGCATAATAGTGCATAGATGATGTACCACATACGATACTGTCTAAAAAAGGCTCTTAACATTTCAGCAAATACCCCACACCTCTTACTGTATGAATATGATTAAATCCCAGCGGCAAAAGCTTCTTACGCAGGCGCGCCATATTGACACTGAGCGTGTTTTGATCAATAAAACTCTCGTCCTCCCAAAGAGCCTCTAAAAGCACCTCTTTACTGACAATTTGATTCTTTTTTTGAAAAAGCCTCCGCAGAATTTTAAATTCAGTCGGTGTCAGATGAATAGAGAGCTGACCATTTGAAAATTCACCATCACTGCTTAAGCGAAATTCTTCTACTTCCCAAATGTCTGATTGCGTAAATGTCTGACTGCGACGCAAAAAAGCGGAAATTTTAGCATCCAGCAGCGTCAACGAAAACGGTTTTGAAATAAAATCATCGCCTCCCATATTTAAAGCCATAATGGCATCCATTTCGTCACTGCTGGACGAGATAAAAATAATAGGTACTGTCGAATCCTTACGAATTTCCGTCGTCCAGTAAAAACCGTTAAAATAGGGCAGGGTGATATCCATTAAAATCAGATCCGGCAAGAATTCATCAACTTCCTGCTTAATAGCTCGAAAATTACCAACCGCTGCAACCAGGTAATCCTCAGACAGATGCTTTGTCAAAAGGGAAACGATTGTGCGATCGTCCTCAACAATATAAATTTTTCCTCTGCTTTTCATAATATCATTCTAACAAAAAAGCGGCGAAAAATCGCCACTTAATCTATCTTTCAATGATTTTGTAATAGGTTCTGCTTGTCAGCTTATAAATGACAAAGTAAACCAGCAAGATGCCCGTTACAGTCAGTGCGCTGACGATATAGAGGAATTGATCCCCCTGAACACCAAAGTTCAAGAGCAGCTTTTTAAGAATCGGCAAAGCAAATACAAAGTGAAGGATAGCTATTGCCAGAGGCATAAAGAATACCAGCAGAATTTGTGAATTGATGGTCTTTTTGACTTGTTCAAGACTCATACCAACTTCCTGCAAAATTTTATAAGAACGCTTGTCTTGTGTACCTTCTGAAAGCTGTTTGTAATAAATGATAAGCGCAGCACCAAGCAGGAAAGCAATTCCTAATAAGAAGCCTGTGAAGAGAAATCCTCCAACTATTTGCAGCGTTTCTGAGCGATAGGCATTTTCAGTAGAATAAATGGCTACTGTTCCAGAATCATCGGCATACAGCACCCCGCCATTAGATTTAGCTAATTTAGCGAGTACTTGACTTTCTTTATTGGTTAAGTTGGCAAAAACTTTATATATCTCTGAGACCTCAGACGTCCCTATATTTTTATTATAGGCTTCTCGCATACTTTCCATTGTCGTGTCATCAGGAACAATCAAAATACCATAGGGAACAGCTGGATTACTGATGACAACATTATTGACGGTGTGAACCGTAGAGACATTTTGATAGGTTTGTCCAAACCATGTCAGTGTTTTAAAAGGTTTGATTTGAAATCCTTGCATATTTTTTGCGGCATCACAAAAGGCTACTTCTCCTGCCGATAAATGAGGTACCTTATTGCCTAAAGCACGGAAGTCATCCTGTGTGATCACTTTTAAAGCGCCAATATTGTTGTTTTGGTAGTTTTTAATACCTGTCGTCTCCTTATTAATACGGAGATTTGCTTCTTGCGTGTAGATCAGAGCAAAATCAGCCTCAAGATAAGAAGAAAACTTCCTTTGGCTATCAAATCCAGCCTTTTGAAGAGGCGTCAAGACATTATCCTGGAGAATTTGCTCAGCTTGCTGGCGATTATTAGTGTACTTTATTTCAATTTGAGAATTTTTAGGATAGGCTGTTTTAACCACATTTTCAGTATTGCCATAGAGGGCAACGGTTGAGAAAATAGTGACAAAAGCCATGATTGCAAGTAGAGTAATGTTGGCCAAACCAACCGCATTTTGTTTCATGCGGAAAATCATCTGAGAGGTTGTGATGAAATGCTCTGGCTTGTAAAAATAGTTTTTATTTTTCCGCCGTCTTTTTAAATACCAAGTAATAAAACTGATATAGAAAAGGTAAGTCCCAGCAATAACCGCTAAAATAGCTTGAAAAAAGTTAATGACCCCATTTAGGGCACTGACAGTGCCAGCCGTCACTGATAGATAGTATCCCAGCCCAATTGCAGCAATCCCAAGGAGTGCAAGAAGAATATTGCCACGCGGTTCACGTTCGCCCTGACTTTGGTTGCTAAAAAGATTGAGGGCAGAAGTTCTTCCAATACGAATGATGTTAACAAACTCAAGCAAGAAGAAAATACCTGCAAAAAGTACAATATTAATAAGAAAAGCTACACCAGTCAGTTTAAAATTCAAATCGTCGTATTGAATCAGATTAACAAAAATCAGGTAGAAGAGGTTGGAAAAAACAGCACTGAGCAATGAACCAATGACAACAGTCGCCAGATAAATTGCCATCAATTCCAACGTTGACACCCAAGTAATGTGCCGCTTATTCATGCCCAAAATGTTGTAAAGACCAAATTCTTGATTGCGCTGCTTGAGCAGAAAGTTGTAACTATAAAGGCAGAGAATAGCTGCCAGAATATCCAGCACGATAGTGGCCAAGCTGAGAGCAAAAGCTCCTGTTCCCATAGACTTTGCCATTGGGCTGGTCATGATGAGCAGCGTAATGGTGCTAAAAACAAAAGTAGTCACGCTGACCAATAAAAAGGGAGCAAATTGCTTGAAAGACTGCCTGATATTATTAAAAGCAAGTTTAAGGTAGAACATCCTACTCACCTCCCAACAAAGCAGTCATTGCAAGGGAAATGTCCTTATTAAATTCCTGATTGGTCTTGTTGCCGCGATAAATCTGGTGGAAAATGCGTCCGTCCTTGATAAAGAGCACGCGCTTGGCATGACTAGCTGCGTTAGCAGAATGGGTCACCATAAGCAGAGTCTGTCCATCCAGATTGATACTTTCAAAAAGGTTTAATAAGTCTTCCGAATTACGGTAATCCAGCGCTGCTGTCGGCTCATCAGCCAAGAGAATCTGAGGATTGGTAATAAGGCTGCGGGCAATGGCAACGCGCTGTTTTTGTCCGCCAGAAAGCTCAAAAGGCCGCTTGTTCAACAAATCTTGTATACGCAGTTTGGGCGCCAACTGAGCCAAACGGTTTTCCATTTCCTTGTAGCTTTTGCGAGCCAATACCAAAGGCAGAAAAATATTGTCCTTGACAGACAGCGTGTCCAGCAGATTGAAATCCTGAAAGACAAAGCCGAGATTTTTGAGACGAAATTCGGCTAATTGGCCCTCTCTGATTTTGGTAATATCTTGGCCATTGAGAATGACAGAGCCATTGGTCGGCTTATCCAGAGTGGCCAAAATGTTAAGTAAGGTTGTTTTACCTGAGCCAGATTCTCCCATGATAGCAATGAATTCTCCCTCATCAGCCTTAAAATCAACGTCCTGCAAGGCTCGCGTCACTTCCTTTGAAAAGCGCGTGCGAAATACTTTTTCTAAATGATTAATTTCTAGTAACATGTCTATCTCCTTATTTCATATTATAACTTATTTGCTGTTGTCTGACTGCTAGGATTTGACTAACAGACACATAGACAGGTGAGTATCTATTTCATTAAAAAATAGCTGAGCTGACTCCATTTGCAATAAATGTTTACGAGTTTGCCGTTTAATCAGTTTAAAAGAGCAACAAACTGACAATATAAAGAGATAAACAGCAAGCCTAAAACAACAGCAACTATTATCCTCAAAAGTCTTCTTAAAATCTGTGTCACCTCTTTTCTCTACACTTACTAGTATAAAATTAAAAAAACTTCATAACCTTACGATTACGAAAGTTTTTCTTACAAAATTGAAAGATTAGCAAGTCCAAGCCTTTTCCCCATCCAGATAAGTTGCCTGTAAATTAAGCTTATCATCTAAAACAATAAAATCAGCTGGCAAGCCCGCTTTAATTTGCCCGCACTTATCTTCCAAACCAACTGATTTAGCTGGAATGTAGCTTGCCATACAAATAGCCTCTTCTACTGCAGCTATTTGCCAAATCACTAGATTCTTAAGACCGTCTTTGAGTTTTAAAACAGAACCAGCTAGATTGCCGCCATCTTTGAGTCTGGCTGTGCCATTTTCAACAACAACAGGATAGTCACCCAACATATAGTGGCCATCAGGCTGACCGCCTGCTGCCATACAATCGGTAATCAAAGCGATCTGCTGGCTGGACTTTTGTTTGAGTAAAATAGCAGCAGCAACTGGCGAGACATGGTGACCATCTGCTATAAGCTCTGCTATAGTATCGCTAATGGCAAAGACCGCACCGACCATCCCAGGTTCACGATGGTTAAATCCCCGCATACCGTTATAGGCGTGAACCCAGACTGAAGCACCCGCTTTTACGGCTGATTTAGCCTCTTCAAAAGTCGCATTGGAATGCCCTAAGGCTACAGTTACACCTTGTGCTGTTAAAGCTGAGACAAAGTCTGCAGCTCCCTTACGCTCAGGAGCAAGCGCAATCTTTTTGATAAGGCCGCCAGAAGCCTCCTGCCACTGATTAAATTCCTCTAGGCTAGGGTCTCTCATGTAAGCAGTATTCTGAGCTCCTTTAAACTTTTCCGTAAAGTAAGGCCCTTCAAAATAAATTCCTTGAATTTTTGCACCCGTCACCTGGTTTTTAGCTCGTTTGAGCATTGCAGAGACTTCTCTCAATTGCTGAAAAGAAGCTGTGAGTGTTGTTGGTAAAAAAGAAGTTACCCCAGCTGACAGCAGAGCCTGGCTCATTGTTTTCATGCCTTCCAGAGAATTATCCATAACATCACAGCCAGCATAGCCATGGATATGAGTGTCTACCAGACCAGGAGCAATCTGATAACCTGTGTAATCCACTACTTTTGCACCCACCGGCAAATCGCTCTGCCATTGTCCAAAAAGACCATCTTCAACAGCCAAATAACCGCCTTTACGGCTTTCATGAGCAAAATAAAATGTATCTGCTTTAATATAGTAAATCATGCTTTTATTATAGCAAAAAACAGCCAAAAAGTTTGTGCCTAGAGGTTTTTTTGCTGCTATTACTTCTGCTAAGCTTATGTTATAATAGTTTGGCTGCTCTTTTAACTCAGCAAATTCATCAATGCCTTAAGAAAGTAAACTATGATTGTTGCGCAATTTTTTTCGGCTTTAGGCGCCCTTTGTCTGGCCTATTCTTCCTTCGCCAAAAACAGAGAAAACATGCTAATCTGGCAAATTATTGATTATCTTCTCACAGCTATCGCCAATATTTTGCTAGGCGGCTATACTGGTGCCATGACCATCATGGTCTCTGTCATCCGAAATACTCTTATCATAAAAAAACAGGACACACCTCTTCGTATCCTTCTACTGGTTCTCATTCAAATTGGTGCAGGTATTTACCTCAATCAACTGGGATGGATTGGTTTTTTACCTATTATTTCCAGCCTTTCTTACACCCTAGCAACCTTTTTGACGGCTAAGGTTGAATGGCTGCGCTGGGTTATCATTGAAAACATGCTGCTCTGGCTGATTTACGATATAACCATCAAAGCTTTTCCAGCTAGCGTGATGGACATATTCATTATTGTAACTACCCTAATTGCTATTAATAAACACCATAAAACAGGCTCATCTCTTTGATGGCCTGTTTCTTTTTATTCATTAAACTTAGCGGTTAGTTAGGACATATTCTTCAATAGCCCTAGCGACGCCCGCTTCGTCATTACTGGCTGTTACATATTTGCAAAGCTGCTTAATGTCATCAGCAGCATTTCCCATAGCAACACTGTGGTCAGCATAAAGCAGCATTTCCAAATCATTGGCTGCGTCTCCCAAAGCCATGATATGGTTGGGCATCAGTTCCAATTGCTTTGCTAATTGTTTGAGAGCGCTAGCCTTGGTTGCCCCTTTGGGCATGGCTTCATAAATGTAAGATTGGCTGCGCACCGTACTAAAATCCTGTGACAAGCTGTCATTAAGAGCCTTTTCAAAACTGTCCAGCTCAGCTTTTCCCGCCATAAACATGGCCTGAAAAATAATCTCCCCTTCTGCTTCAATGGTTTCCAAACTCACCGCACGTGCCTGATCAAAGACTAAGCCAGCATCATAGGCTACTAAATCCGGCACATGCTCACCAACAACATAATAGGAATTTTCACCTGTCAATACCAAATGAACATCAGGATAATCCTGACAGGCTGCAGCTAAATGATTCAATTCCTGTTTAGACAAGGATTCATAATCAAGCAAATCCCAATGCTCAGTAGCATAGGTGGTGCAGCCATTGTTCATGATAATATATTCCTCATCAGTCAATCCCAGCTTTTCAAAATAAGGGATAATACCAGAGCGTGGACGTCCTGTACAGAGAACAACTTTCACTCCCTCTGCAGCAGCTTTTTGAATTGCCAAAATATTTTGCTCGGGAAGTTCTTTTTTCGAATCCAGCAGTGTCCCGTCCATATCAATTGCTATCAATTTTATCATGACTTTCTTCCTTTCAGACTATCTCTAGTTTACCAAAAAAAGAAAAGGCTTGTAAAGTCTCATTTTTACAAAGGTCAAAAGCTTAGAAATTAAAAAACTAGCCCAATTGGACTAGTAAGTATCATAGATAGTCAATTTATAGCGCTCAATAATACTATTGAGCTTACTGCCGTAACTGGTATCCGTTGCATAGACGCCTGTTAAAGCTGCGGTCGCATCTTCATAGGTAGAAGTATTGGATTTGTGGACACCTGAGTAAATAGATTTTTGCAAAAAGACCACATAATCTTCTAAAGAAGCCTGCACAGAACCATAAGAACGAAACTGAGCATCAATGGTGTAAGCATTGCCTTGCCCATCGTCTTCCCAAGTCTTCATCGTTACGCTGTCGCCATTATAATCTCCCTTGATCCCGAAGTAATTATAGGCAGGAGCCTGACTTAGCGTTGACTGACCCGAATCCGATTCCAGAATAGCTTGTGCAATCATCACAGAAGCATAAAGATCATTTTTAGCAGCGAGAGTTCTAGCCGTATCTCCTATTTTTGCAATAAAAGCAACCGTTGTTGGATCGGCAGAGGTCATATTTTTTTCAGCTTCCTGTTTGGGAAGATGAAGATTGGCCAGTAAAATAATAAGAGCCAACAATCCTATACCAATCAAGCTCCACTTCTTTAATTGTTTTTTCTGGGCAGCTTTTAGCCACTTTTTCTTTTTAGAACGAGGCCGTCCTCGTTTTTTTCTTTTTTGCTTTGCCATGTCACTAGTATAACATGCCGGACTTAAAAAATCAGAGATTAAACTGGTCTTCTGATTTTCTTATGATTAAATAGCATCGCCGCCGCGCTCACCTGTCCGGATTCGGATGACATCTTCAATAGGAACAATGAAAATCTTGCCATCTCCCACTTCGCCCGTGCGAACTGTATCTGAAATCAATTCAACCATTTCATCAACCATAGCATCTTTAACAACAATTTCAATCTTAACCTTAGCAAGAAGGGCAGGAATAACACGCTGGCCGCGGACAAATTCAGCAAAACCTCGCTGATTTCCGTAGCCAAGAACCTGACCAACCGTCATTCCCTTAGCCAAGCCTTTTTGCGTCAAAGCATTTTTTAAATCTTCCAATTTATCTGAACGAATAATGGCTTCTATTTTTTTCATGATTATCCTCCATTAAGAATCAAGTCCCATAAAGGTAGGGTAGGCTGTTTCGCTGTGCTCACTATCATCAAGACCAATAGCCTCTTCACGGTCACTGACACGAATAGGCATATAGTGGGCGATAATTTTGATAATAGCAAAGCTGACAAGGGCAGACCAAGCGATAGTCACAATGATAGCAGCAATTGTCACCGATAAGAGATGGGCATTGCCATAAATAAGGCCAATATTATTAGAATCAAGGGCTAATTTTGGACTTGTAAACAGGGCTGTAGCAATACCGCCAAAGATACCGCCTATACCATGACATCCAAAAGCGTCTAAAGCATCATCATAAGCAAATTTAGATTTAAGCACAGAAATAGCCCAATAACATACCGGACTCACTAAGAGACCAATCAAAAGAGAAGCCCAAATAGGAACATAACCTGCTCCTGGCGTAATAGCAACTAGACCAGCAACCAGGCCTGTAGAGCCGCCAACAAGAGATGGCTTGCCTGAAACCTTTTTTTCAATAGCTAACCAAGAGAACATAGCTGCAGCTGCTGATAAATGCGTCGTCATAAAAGCATGAACAGCCAAACCATCTGCCGCAAGAGCCGAACCCGCATTAAAACCAAACCAGCCGAACCATAAAAATCCTGCACCTAAAAGAACAAAAGGAATATTATGAGGGCGGTGCTCTAACCGATTGTAATCACGGCGTTTACCAAGCACCATAGCTAAAACCAGACCTGAAACACCAGAAGTAATGTGAACAACATCTCCACCTGCAAAGTCAATGGTACCCCATTGTGCCAAAAGCCCTTCATCCCAAACCATATGAGCAAAAGGGTAATAAACTAAAAGCAGCCAAAAAACAACAAAGATAAGAAGGGGAGTAAATCGCATCCGACCAGCTACAGCTCCTGTTAAAATCCCCACACAGATAATTGAAAACATCAGCTGAAAGCCCGAAAAAAGCATATCAGGAATGACCAATTCACGTGTACTTGCAGCCTCACTGACTCCATTCAAGAAGATGTGAGAAAAGTTCCCAATAATAGTTCCATTACCTCCAAAAGATAGTGAATAGCCGCAAACCACCCACAATAGGGTAGCAATAGCAACTGGAACAACGCACATCATCATCGTGTTAATGACATTCTTGCGACGACCTAAACCGCCATAGAAAAAGGCTAAGGCCGGTGTCATGATAAAAACCATGGCAGAGCAAATCAAAATAAATGCAATACTTCCTGTATCCATAAGCTCGACTCCTTTGTTTTTATGTTAGATAATATAACACAATAAAAAGATTAGGTCAAGCAAATTTGCTAAATTTTCAAAATTTTCCGTATTTTTTGATTTTTCATGTTACAAAATATAACATAAAACAGGATTAATCAATCTTGTGATAAAGATTGTATAAATCCTGCCTGTTTATTTTATATTCTTTGGCTATTTGTTTAATAGCTTGATTAGGTTTTCTGCCCCTTTCGATTAAGGACTGTACCACCTCAAGCGGCGAGGCATTCTCCCGACTCTCTGAATTGGTCTTAATACTGCCATCATTTCCAGCTACAATCAACAAGCATTCACCCTTTAAAGGATGGTCTGCAATATGGTCTATCAGCTCAGAAATACTACCTCGCTGGTATTCCTCATAAACTTTCGTCAATTCTCTTACAAGGGTGACTTGGCGGTCTCCATAAACTTCTAGCATGTTTATCAAAGTAGAGACCACACGATAAGGAGATTCATAAAAAATTTGTGTCTCTGGATAATCTTTTTTCTTTTGGAAAAAGCTGAGCTGCTGTCCTTGTTTTCTGGGTAAAAAGCCATAGAAAACATGTGGCTGCGGTGCCAAACCCGAAGCAATTAAAGCCGTAATACCAGCTGATGCGCCAGGAAGCGCTACTACAGGAATATTTTTCGCAACAGCAGCCTTGACCAAATCATGCCCAGGATCCGAAATAGAAGGCATCCCCGCATCTGATACCTGCGCCAGCGATTTTCCTGACAAAAGTAAGTCAAGCAAATCGGGAATTTTTTCGTAAGCATTATGTTCATGAAAAGAAATCTGCTTGGTTTTAATGTCAAAATGCTTGAGCAAAAGACCTGTATTACGCGTATCTTCAGCACAGATAAAATCAACAGACTGCAGGATATTCACACTGCGGAAAGTCATATCCTGTAAATTACCAATGGGAGTAGGAACAAGGAACAAGCTTCCGCTGCCGCTTGTTTCTTTAAAACTTTTTTGTATCTGCATGTCTAGTCTCCATAAAGAAGCTCTGAACAAAAAGCACAAGCATCATCATTTTCACGACGCTGACCGTAAAAGAAGGTACAGATATGAAAACCATCATCATAAATAGCTTCCAACGTATCCTTTCCATGATGGGGCTTATTGGAGGGCTCTTGTGCCACCTGACTAAGACGCTCCCTTAATTTATCATTTTCCAACTTAAGAGCAGTGTTCTCATTGATAAGCTCATCAATCTTGCCTTTCATAGCCTCAACTTCTGCCAAAGTCAGCATGAGATTTTGCGAGAAATCATCGAATTTGTCAAATAAATCGCGTTTATCCATTCAGACTTACCTCCTCTATTGCATAGGTCAATAAGCTATGCTCCTCACCTAGCGATACCTTAACTGTTTCAGCAATGACATCAATAGCTGCTACCTGACCTTGACCGTCTTTTGTCCAAACCATCTGTCCTAGATCAGGATAATTTTCTTTTGATCTTTGATAAAAATCATCCTCAAAGCTAAGACAGCACATAAGTCTGCCGCAAACGCCAGAAGTCTTACCCGAATTTAGAGACAAATTCTGTTCTTTAGCCATTTTAATAGAAACTGGCGGAAATTCTCCCAAAAAACTTGAACAGCAAAGAGCCCGTCCGCAAGGCCCCAAACCACCATAAATTTTAGCTTCCTCTCTGGTGGAAATTTGACGCAATTCGATGCGGGTCTTAAAAAGTCCAGCCAAATCTTTTAAAAGCTGTCTGAAATCCACACGTTTTTCAGAAACAAATGTAATCAAGACATAAGATTTTTCAAGCGGAAAGACAATATCTATCAACTTCATTTCCAGTTCATTCTTAAGAATTAATTTTTTGACGTGATCCATTTGTCTCTCAGCTAAGAGCAGGTTAGCATGGTAAGTTTCAAAATCTCTTTGCTCAGCTAAACGCAGGACTTTATTCATATGGCTTGGTAAACTGCTCTGTGCAAGGTCGGTATTGCCCAGTACAACCTCTGCCAAGCGTTTTCCTTTTGCTTCTTTTATCACAACAAAATCACCCGGCTTATGGGCTCCATTAGGGAGCACATAAATCAGACTGCCATTTTCTTCAAATTTTATTCCAATAACTTCACTCATGTTAACACCATATATTCTATCGCATTTTGAAAACTGACATTGGCCTGCCACATTTTTTGCGCTTTATAGACTGCCTGCAGGTAATCTCTTGCAGTCTTTATTTTCACTTCTTTGCCTAACTGATAAGTTAATAAGCTAAAGAAAGCCTCTTGCTCATTCTTTTCAGCAACTGCAAAAGATAAGCGAGCTGCCTCCAAATAAAGACTTTCATCCTTAGCCAGCAGCAATTTGGTAAAGCGCTCTGCCATTTTTACCATATCCAACATTTTAGAATCTCGGGCTATAGCTAAGGCCTGAGCCTCATCCTTAGCTAAATCAGCTACAGCAGCAGCCTGACTGAGCAACAAGCCTTCTCTTTGTAAAAGAGATTCCAGATAGACCTTGTTTTTAGGGAAGTAAAAGAGTTGTGCTCTACTTTTGATGGTCGGAAGAATTTTATTTTCATCCGATGTTAACATAACGATATAAATCTGGCTGTGCGGCTCCTCAATGAACTTAAGTAAGCTATTAGCGGCATTGATATGCATCTTCTCAGCCTCACGAATGATAAAAAACTGGGCTTGCCCTTCAAAACCAGACTGACTAAATTCCTGTGTTAAATGACGAATAGTTTCTGTCTTAATAATTTGTCCTGCAGGCTCTATAATCTTGACATCGGAAAATTCACCCTCAGAGATGAGACAGCAACTCCGGCAAATTCCGCAAGGTAAATTATCTGTCAAATTCTGACAAAAACGACTTTGAGCCAACCAGACAGCCATATCAAAACTTCCAAAATCACCCGAAAAAAGATAAGCGTGACTGAGACGATTATCTTTTAAAATCTGTGAAAATTCAGCAAATAGTTTTGTTTGCGCATCAGCTAGCTTCATAAAAATTCCTTCTTAAAGATAGGCTTTAAGTTCCGTCCAAGCATCCTCTACAACAACTTCCAAAGACTGAGAAGCATCAATCATTCTAATACGTTCAGGATCAGCAGCAGCCAAATCCAAATAGCCCTGCCGAACCCTACGGTGCATATCTAATTTTTCCAGGTCCAAACGATTAATCTCCCGATTAGCGTTTTGCGCAATCCGTGATAGACCAGTCTCAGAATCAACATCAAAATAAAGCGTTACATCAGGCTTATAACCATCAGTCGCGTAGTTATTCAGCCAAGAAATTGCAGAGCTATCCAGCCCGCGGCCAGCACCTTGATAAGCCACGGATGAATCAATGAAACGATCCATAATAACCAAATTTCCTTTTTTCAATTCAGGAATCACTTTTTCAACCAAATGCTGACGGCGGGCTGCTATATAGAGCAAAAGTTCCGTTTTATCGTCCATGGCCGTATTTTTGACATCTAAGATAATATCACGAATTTGTTCTGCAATAACCACACCTCCTGGTTCACGAGTCGTGATAACCCGTCCAGAAAAAGTTTCTTGTAAACGTGGCAGCAATTTTTCCAAAACAGTCGTTTTCCCAGCACCATCTGGTCCTTCAAACGAAATCAATAGTCCTTGAGACATAGCGTTTCCTTTATCTATGATAATAGTTTTATTTTACCAAATTTTGATTCAAATTTGAACCAGTAAGTAGCCAAAGGCTAACGAACGGTTAATGGCCATTGTCCAATCAAAAAGCATAGTTAAAGCTATGCTTCTTAAGGATACAGAGACAAATAACATTAGAAAAAAACGCGTTAACCAACACACTAAGTTCAAACAGCTGCAATATCCTATATCTCCACGATTTTCCAAAAAATAAATAGAGGCTTGGAGCAAGCCGCCCTAGCCTCTACAATATTATTTTGCAAAATCCAAAAGTGCAAGGAAACTTGCTGGTTCAAGTGAAGCACCACCTACAAGAGCACCATCCACATCTGGACATGCCATGTATTCGGCAACATTTTCAGGTTTAACTGAACCACCGTATTGAACACGAACTTTATCAGCCACATCTTGACCAAAATCTTTGGCAACAACATCACGAACAACTTTACACATTTTTTGTGCATCATCTTGGC
Source organism: Streptococcus dentiloxodontae (assembly GCF_053206925.1). Taxonomy (NCBI): domain Bacteria; kingdom Bacillati; phylum Bacillota; class Bacilli; order Lactobacillales; family Streptococcaceae; genus Streptococcus; species Streptococcus dentiloxodontae. The sequence continues at coordinate 128,723 of NZ_JBRUHR010000002.1, forward strand.
TAGCTGATTTACCAGTACCAATAGCCCAAATTGGCTCGTAAGCAATCACTGAAACTGCTACTTGTTCTGCAGTTAAGCCAGAAAGCGCTGCTGAGACTTGTGCACCCACAAACTCTGCTGCTTTACCTGCTTCATAAGTTTCAAGCGACTCACCACAGCAAATAATTGGAAGCAGACCATTTGCAAAAATTGCTTTTGCTTTTTTATTGATATCTTCATCAGTTTCATGGAAATAATCACGGCGTTCTGAATGCCCGATAACGACATAATCTGTACCGATTTCTTTCAATACTTGCGGACTGTTTTCACCAGTGAAAGCACCTGCATTTTCAAAATAAGTATTTTGAGCTGCAACCTTAAGATTAGACCCTTTAGCAGCTTCAAGAACAGCCGCCAAATCAAGGGCTGGAGCAGCAATCCCGGCTTCAACAAGATCTGATGATGGCAATTTGTCTGCCACTGCTTCCACAAAGGCTTTAGCTTCTTGTGGGTTTTTGTTCATTTTCCAGTTACCAGCAATAAATGGTGTACGTGACATGTTACATACCTCTTCTATTAATTTATTTACTTGTCTATTTTATCACAATTTCCTTTCTATTACTAGAATTTTAGAAAAAATGACAGAACAGAAAAGATACCTTTGCTATAACTATTAAAACAAAGGCTCTATAATATCTGTAGTGGGTAAATCTCATTCAGATATTATAGGGCTTTTTGAGTGTATACACAAAAAGTCCCATATGACTTATAATGAAAAGCGACAAAACCATCATTAGAAAGATTCCTATGGAACACCTTAAGAATACCACAGATTTAATCGGATTGAAAGACAAAAATATCAAAATCTTGTTTGTTTTACAACACCAAACCCACATCGAAATACGGGCAAAGTTGGATTATCAAGCGCCTGACTGTCCTTATTGTCAGGGAAAAATGATTAAATACGACTTTCAGAAAGCTTCAACTATCCCTCTTCTTGATATCCAAGGGATGCCTACCCTTCTAAAGCTCAAAAAGCGTCGCTTTCAGTGCAAAGCCTGCAAGAAAGTTGTTGTATCTGAGACCGATGTTGTGCAGAAAAACGGACAGATTTCCAAACCTGTCTGGGCTAAAATCACTCAGCTGCACACTGAAAAGCTGACTAACTCCGCTATCGCAAAGAAACTCCATATCTCTGTCTCTGCCGTTCAGAGAAAGTTAGCACAATTCACTTTCAAAGAGGATTTCTCCAAACTTCCTAAGGTCTTGAGTTGGGATGAATTCTCTCGAAATAAGGGTAAACTCGCCTTCATCGCTCAAGACTTTGAAACACGAAAGATTGTCACCATCCTTGAAAACAACAGGCAATCAACCATCAAAAACTACTTCTACAAGTATCCTAGAGAGGTTCGCGAGCAGGTTAAAGTGGTAACGGTGGACATGTCTTGTAGCTACATTCCCATCATTAAGCAATTGTTTCCTTGCGCCAAAATTGTTCTTGATCGCTTTCATATCATCCAGCACTTAAGCCGGGCTATGATGACCACTAGAATTGCTATTATGAAGAGCTTTGATAAGAAGTCTCTGCCCTATCGGGCCATGAAAAATCATTGGCGCATTCTTCATAAGGACAGCCGCAAGCTCTCTGACAAGGCCTTCTATTCACGAACCTTTAGGCAAACTTTAACCCCTCGTGAGATTGTCAATAAAACTTTAGCTTTCTCTGATGAACTTCGCTTTTATTATGAGCTTTATCAACTCTTGCTCTTCCATTTTCAAGAAAAGAGACCAACTGAATTCTTTGGACTCATTGAAGACCATTTAAACCGTATCAATCAGGCATTTTCAACCGTCTTCAAGACCTTTCTCAAATACAAAGATTACATCACAAATGCCCTTGAGCTACCTTATTCTAACGCTAAATTGGAAGCTACCAACAAGCTTATCAAGGACATCAAGCGCCAAGCTTTTGGCTTTCGAAACTTCAAAAACTTTAAAACTAAAATTCTTATCGCTTTGAACATGCAAAGAGAGAGAACCAATCTGATTCTCTCTCGTGCTTAGTTATAAGTCACCCACTACAGTTGACAAAGAGCCAAAAAAAGCCGAGAAAAACTCGGCTTTTTACAATTATTGTCTGACGAATAATTGCTATATCTGGGAACTTAATTTCTTAAGCTTCGATTTCAGATACGATACCTGAACCAACAGTACGTCCACCTTCACGGATAGAGAAAGTAGTACCTTGTTCAACGGCGATTGGGTGGATCAATTCAACGTCAATAGTAACGTTATCACCAGGCATAACCATTTCAGTGCCTGCTGGCAATTCAATTGAACCAGTTACGTCAGTTGTACGGAAGTAGAACTGTGGACGGTAGTTGTTAAAGAATGGAGTATGACGTCCACCTTCTTCTTTAGAAAGGACATAAACTTCACCTTTAAATTTAGTGTGTGGATGAATTGAACCTGGTTTAGCAAGAACTTGACCACGTTCGATTTCATCACGTTGGATACCACGAAGAAGAACACCAACGTTGTCTCCTGCAAGACCTTCGTCAAGCTGTTTACGGAACATTTCAACACCAGTAACAACAGCTTTTTGAATGTCATCACGGATACCAACGATTTCAACTTCATCATTGACCTTAACAGTACCACGGTCAATACGTCCTGAAGCAACAGTACCACGACCAGTGATTGAGAAGACATCTTCGACTGGAAGAAGCAATGGTTTGTCTGTATCACGTTCTGGTTCTGGAATGTATTCGTCAACAGTATCCATCAATTCCATGATGATATCTTCATATTTAGAATCACCTTCAAGCGCTTTAAGAGCTGAACCTTGGATAACAGGAAGATCATCACCTGGGAATTCGTATTCTGTAAGAAGATCACGGATTTCCATTTCAACCAATTCAAGCAACTCTTCATCATCAACCAAGTCAACTTTGTTCATGAACACGATAAGGTGTTGAACACCAACTTGGCGTGAAAGAAGGATGTGTTCGCGAGTTTGCGGCATTGGTCCATCAGTAGAAGCAACTACAAGGATAGCACCATCCATTTGGGCAGCACCTGTGATCATGTTTTTAACATAGTCCGCGTGTCCTGGTGCATCAATGTGAGCATAGTGACGTTTTGCAGTTTCGTACTCAACGTGTGCAGTGTTGATAGTGATACCGCGTTCGCGTTCTTCTGGAGCAGCATCGATAGAAGCGTAGTCTTTTGGTGTATTAACTGCGCTTGGAAGACGACGTGCAAGAACTGTAGTGATTGCAGCTGTCAAAGTAGTTTTACCGTGGTCAACGTGTCCAATTGTACCAATGTTAACGTGTGGTTTACTACGATCGTATTTTTCTTTTGCCATTTTAGGAAAAGCCTCCAATAAAATATATTTTATAGATAGACAGTAGGCAATACGGTCTAACTTTACCTTACTATTCTAACAAATTCTATAGAAAATGCAAGTATTTTACATGTTTCAGTTTTCTTTTTATTTAAAGGGTGAATAGTTTCTTCTGAAAGAAGACTTTCAAATTTTCCAAAAAAAGAAAAGAAGTCTCAAAGACTTCTTTTAAGCTGGACAACATTTGAATTGTCAAATTCACTATCTACTGTTGCATCTGATTTTACTTCTTCTAATTCAGCTTGTGCTTCTTGATAAATGTCTTGACGTTTTTCATTGGCATCAATATTAAGCACAAAACCAATAGCAGCTGAAAGAACTAACAGGGAATTCCCTCCTTGGGATAAGAAGGGAAATGTAACACCGGTAGAAGGTATAAGGCCTGAAATCCCGCCAATATTAACAAAAACCTGCATCAGAATCATACTCCCCACTCCGAGAGCAATCATGGAGTTAAAAGGATCCTTAGCCTTAATTCCTACAATCATGATACGCAGGATTAAGAAAAACAGCAAAGCTAGAATCAAACCAGCCCCTATCAGACCTAATTCTTCAATCACAACAGAAAAAACAAAATCTGTGGTCGCTTCTGGTAAATAGCCTGTTTTCTCAATAGAATTTCCTAAGCCAAGACCAAACCAGCCTCCATTTGACATAGCGTAGTAAGAATGAGCCAATTGCAGTCCCGAATCTGTTAGGTCCTTGAAAGGATTAAAGAAGGCAGCGAAACGTTTAGCAACATATCCAAAGATAGGAACCTTGGACATTGTTTCTACCCCAGCTAGAGCAATAATACCTAAAAAAGTAGCCGATACTGTAAAAATACTGGCAAAAACCGCCGAAAACCAACGATAGCCAATACCTGAAATCAAAAACATAATAATGGCTGTCAATACAATAATAGCAGCATTTCCAAGGTCAGGCTGAACAGCAACTAAACCTATCATAACAAGCGAATAAACTCGCCAATCTTTGAAATCCTGAAAAGAACGCGGCAACCATTTATTTTTAGTTAAAGCTTGATAATCGTATTTTTCAATTTTGGATTGACGCTTAGCAAAAGTAAAAGCCAAAAACCAAATGATTATCAGCTTGAGGTATTCTGCAGGCTGAAAAGACAAAGGACCTAAAACAATCCATCCATTAGCTCCATTAATCTCCTGAGTAAAAAATTTGGCAATAATCAAAAGAATAATTTCTACAAACATGATCATTCCCAAAATTTTAGAGTTCTTGAGGAAGTTCAGCTTGAGACGATAAATAAAATAAATGGTCACTAAGGAAACACCCCAAAAAGCTCCTTGGTTCATAACAGAGCTAAATTGGTTAGCTCCATTTGAAACCAAAGTTGCGCTGGTTGTTGAATAAACCACAATTAATCCAACGACTGATAAAATCATATAGGGAATAAGTATAGAATAATTTAAGAGGTGTTTTTTATCAATTTTCATAAGAAGACATACTTTCTATCAATCAGTCCTGCTAAAATGATACGAGAAGGGGAACAAGACTATAACATTTCTATTATAGCATGATACTAACTTAAAAAAAAGCAAAATCAGATGCCGATTTCTGTCTTCCTTATTGAAATAAAACAAAAAGCCCTGTTTAGGCTTTTGTTTATTTAGTACCAACATTGATACGGTTAAGTGCACGGCGAAGAGCAACTTGTGCTCGCTGCACTTCATCAATACGGTCCTCTTTTGCAGCTTCTTCTAAGTCACGCTCAGCACGTAGTTTAGCACGTTCTGCACGCGAAATATCAATATCTCGTTCACGTTCAGCAGAATCAGCAACAATAGTTACCAGATTGTCTTTGATCTCAATAATGCCTCCATTGATAGCAATCCAATCAACATGGCTGTCATCATCAACACGTCTAACCTTGAGTTCATCCACTTCAAGCGGTGCAATCAAATTGATATGATCTGGTAAAATACCGATTTGTCCGTCTTTGGTCACTGCATGAATAAAATTCGCATGATGATCATACTTAAGACCATCCGGTGTTACCACTTGTACGGTCATCTGAGCCATAATATCACCTCATTTAGTAACTCATTGATTGTGCCTTAGCGACAACGTCGTCAATAGGACCGACATTTCGGAAAGCATCTTCAGGAAGATTATCATGCTTTCCTTCTAAAATTTCTTTGAAACCGCGAACCGTTTCAGCAACTGGGACATAAGAACCTGGCTGTCCTGTAAATTGTTCAGCAACATTGAAATTTTGCGACAAGAAGAACTGGATACGGCGAGCACGATTAACCAAAGTTTTTTCTTCGTCTGATAATTCATCCATACCAAGGATGGCAATAATATCCTGTAATTCACGATAACGCTGAAGAACATGCTGAACCTCTGTTGCCACCTGATAATGTTCTTCTCCCACAATTTCAGGCGAGAGTGCGCGGGAACTCGAAGCTAGAGGGTCAACGGCTGGATAAATCCCCATCTGTGTCAACTTACGTTCCAAGTTGGTTGTTGAATCCAAGTGAGCGAATGCTGTAGCTGGCGCTGGGTCAGTGTAGTCGTCGGCTGGCACATAGATGGCCTGAATAGAGGTAACCGAACCTTTTTTAGTTGACGTAATACGCTCCTGTAATTGCCCCATTTCAGTTGCAAGTGTTGGCTGATAACCAACGGCTGATGGCATCCGCCCCAAAAGAGCAGATACCTCTGAACCAGCCTGCGTGAAACGAAAGATATTATCAATGAAAAGAAGCACGTCTTGTCCTTCCACATCACGGAAGTATTCGGCAATCGTCAGACCAGTCAAGGCAACACGCATCCGTGCTCCGGGCGGTTCATTCATTTGTCCAAAGACCATAGCGGTTTTTTCAATAACGCCAGATTCTTTCATTTCCCAATAAAGGTCATTCCCTTCACGAGTGCGCTCTCCAACACCTGTAAATACTGAAATACCACCGTGTTCTTGCGCAATATTATGAATAAGTTCCTGAATCAAAACGGTTTTCCCAACACCGGCACCACCAAAGAGTCCAACTTTACCTCCCTTAAGGTAGGGAGCAAGCAAGTCAATAACCTTAATACCAGTTTCAAGAATTTCTGTTGACGTAGACAGTTCGTCAAATGTTGGTGCTTTTTTATGAATAGGTTCCCGTGCTGCATCTTCTGCAAACGGTGCTTCCAAGTCAATAGCATCTCCAAGAACATTGAAGACACGCCCCAAAGTTTCCTGTCCAACGGGAACACTGATAGGACGACCGGTGTCCAGTACTTCAAGACCACGAGTCAAACCATCTGTTGACTCCATAGCGATAGTACGAACAACCCCTTCTCCAAGTTCAAGAGCGACTTCAAGCACAATACGTTTAGACTGTTCTCCGCCAGTATAAACGACCAATGCATTGTTAATCTCAGGAAGTTTATCGCCTGCTGCAAATGCAACATCTACAACGGGACCAACAACCTGAGCAATTTTGCCTGAGCTCATTGTTTTCTCCTTATCTTGATAACAGAGGCAATGAATTTCCTGCCTTTGTTTATTTTGTTGAGCATAGCTGAGCTAAACCCATTTTTTCTGCTTAAGTACTAAATCTAATCAAGTGCGCTTGCACCTGCAACAATCTCAGTAATCTCTTGAGTAATAGCTGCTTGGCGCGCACGATTATACTGAATAGTCAAATCATTAATCACATTTTTAGCATTATCAGTAGCTGTCTGCATAGCCGTCATACCTGCTGCATGCTCTGCTGTTTTTGCATCAACAATCGCTCCATAAATCAAGCTTTCAGCATATTGCGGTAAGAGCTGCTCTAAAATCGTATCCCGATCTGGTTCCAATTCAAACTTACTGGAGGCACGCCCTTCAGATTCATTGGGATCCAGATCAGCAATTGGCAGCATCTGTTCAACACGGACTTCACTGGTCAAACTGTTCACATGGTGATTGTAACATACATAAAGCTCATCAAAGAGTTCATTTTGGTACATACCAACAGCTTTTGAAATGATTTGCCCTACTTGTTCAAAGGTCGGATGATCATCCAAACCACGCAATTCGAAGGCAACATTCATCCCACGTGCCTTGAAGAAATCAGAGCCCGTTCCACCGATAGAGATTATTGAATATTCCTCTTCAGAATCATGATCCTGAGTAATCATATCCAAAACAGATTTAAGAATGGTGGAATTATACCCTCCAACCAAACCTTTATCTGAAGTAATAACGATATAACCGGTTTTTTGAACCGGACGCGCTTCCAGCATGGGATTTGAAGCTCCATTGATCAATTCGGAATGCAGAAGATCCGTTGTAATTTGTCTAATTTTTGAGGCATAGATTTGAAAATCCTTGGCTGCTTGTTCTGAACGCGTCAATTTGCTGGCTGATACCATCTGCATAGCCCCTGTAATTTGACTCGTTTTTTTAGTCGAAGCAATTTTGGCCTGAATTTCACTTAGAGAGCCTGCCATACGCTGTCCTCCCTATTTCTATTTGTATTCCGACTGTTCTTTAAAGGCTTGTATAGCTTCATCAAGGACGGACTCTTCCGGAAGGTCTTTTGTCTTACGAATTGTTTCAAAAATCTCTTGATAATGAGAATCAAAATAATCGTAGAGTGCTTCTTCAAATTCCAAAATGTGATCAACAGGCACACTGTCCAAAAAACCGTGGGTCAGAGCATATAAAATCACAACTTGCTTTTCAACCGAAAGCGGCTTATGAAGCGGCTGTTTGAGGACTTCCACTGTGCGGCGGCCACGATTAAGTTTAGCCTGTGTTGCCGCATCCAAATCTGAACCGAATTGTGTGAAAGCCTCCAATTCACGATAAGAAGCCAAATCAAGACGGAGCGTTCCTGCAACTTTCTTCATAGCTTTAATTTGAGCAGAGCCCCCGACACGTGATACCGAAGAACCAGCATCAATAGCCGGACGGATTCCAGAATTGAAGAGATTTTCTTGCAAGAAGATTTGACCATCTGTAATCGAGATGACATTTGTTGCGATATAAGCCGAGATATCTCCAGCCTGCGTTTCGATAAATGGCAGAGCTGTAATTGAGCCGCCGCCCAATTCATCAGAAAGCTTGGCAGAACGTTCTAAAAGACGACTATGGAGATAGAAAACATCACCCGGATAAGCTTCACGTCCTGGCGGACGACGCAAAAGCAGAGAAAGTTCACGATAAGCCACCGCTTGTTTTGATAAATCATCATAAACAATCAAAGCATGCTTACCGTTGTACATAAACTCTTCTGCCATGGCAACACCTGCATAAGGAGCAATGTAAAGTAAAGGTGATGGCTGCGAAGCCGATGCTGTAACGACAATGGTATAATCAAGGGCACCATGCTTGCGCAATGTTTCAACTTGTGTACGAACTGTTGACTCTTTTTGACCAATAGCCACATAGATACAAATCATATCTTGTCCCTTTTGATTCAAGATAGTATCAATGGCGATGGAAGTTTTACCAGTTTGACGGTCACCAATAATCAGCTCACGCTGACCACGTCCGATAGGAACCAAAGCATCAATAGCTTTCAAACCTGTCTGTAAAGGCTCAGAAACGGATTGACGCTGCATAACACCTGGTGCTGGTGTTTCAACCGGACGGCTTGCAGTTGTTTCAATATCTCCCAAACCATCGACAGGCTGCCCAAGCGGGTTAACGACACGGCCAATGAGAGCCTGACCAACCGGTACTTCCATGATTTTACCGGTACGTTTAACGATGTCTCCTTCACGGATATTGTCAAAATCACCTAAAATAATGATACCAACATCATTGGTTTCAAGGTTTTGCGCCATACCATAGGCACCGTTTTCAAATTCAAGCAGTTCACCGCTCATAGCGTTATCAAGGCCACGAGCACGTGCGATACCATCACCGATGTAGGTGACAACTCCAGTTTCTGTGACGTCAAAATTTGGCTGGAAGTTTTCAATTTGCTTTTTAATTAAAGCGCTAATTTCTTGTGCATTAATTGCCAAAAGTCACACCACTTTCTATTTAAGATTCGATTTAAAGGCCTGTAATTGACGACGGATACTTGTGTCAATAACCTTATTTTTAGCTGTAACGACGAAACCTCCGATTAAGTTTTCATCAATTTTTTCCACCAAACGACGCGGTTTAAATTCAAACTTTTGAGCAACGAGCTTCAAAAGCCGTTCTTTTTGACCTTCTGATAGCGCTAAAGAACTTGTAACGACCACATCGTATTCATTGTTTTCTTGACTGAAAAGTTCAAGCGTTTGTTTTAGGATATCATAAAGAAGATCTGTACGCTCATTTAGTAAGATTACCTCAAGAAAATTGTTCATATAAACTGAACAAGACTCTTGAAACAAGCTCACAACTCTTTTTTTATCCTCTGTCAAGACATTTTCTTGCTTCAAAAAAGTATTGAGATTTGTTTCTTCAAAAACTGCCAAGATTTGGCTTGCCTCTTCTTGGATAACAGATGCAGCATCCTGTTCAAAAGACACTTCCACCAAACTTTTGGCATATTGTTTGACAAGGCCTTGTGTTTTTTTATCCATTAGGCATCTCCTAATTGATCAAGATAACTATCAATAAGCTCTGACTGAGCTCTTTGATCAAGGTTTTGCTTCATGACTTTCTCCGCTAAAAGAACAGTCAAATCAGCAACTTCACCTCTAACACTGGTCAGGGCTTCTTCTTTACTCTGAGCAATATCCTGACTTGCTTTGTCTTTTAGACGTTTAGCTTCATCATGTGCTTCTGCTATAATTTTAGATTCTTGATTTTTCCCAGTTTCTTTAGCATCATCAATAATTTTACTAGCTTCGCTGCGGGCACCATCAAGTTCATTTTGACGCTTAACCGCAAGTTCTTCTGCTTCTTGACGAGCCTTTTGAGCCCCATCAATATCGTTAGCAATTTTCTCTTCACGAGCTTTGAAAATTCCTGTGATTTGTTCCCATGCAAAGATCTTGATAAGAACAAATAAAAGGAGAACTGAACCAGTCGTAATGATGATATTACCGATGCTGGTACTATTGATTAGTGTTTCCATGACGGACTCCCTTCTTATTCTTCTTGATCATCAACTGCGATTTTTTCCGCAATGTACTTAGACGACAAAATAGTAAAGACGTAAGCTTGAATACAGCCAATAAAGGCAGAAAAGACAACCCAAGCCATGTTTAAAACAAAAGCCGCTGTTCCAAAAAGCCAATTTGATGTTCCAAAACCAACAATCAGAGACATAACAACTTCACCAGCATAGATATTCCCATAAAGACGAAGAGCTAAGGACAAAAGATTTGTGAATTGCTCAAGAATATTCATAGGAAGCATAACTGGATAAGGAGACAGATATCCTTTTAGATAACCTATCATACCCTTTTTGCGAATTCCTTCAAAGTGGCAGATAATTGCTACTATTAAAGAAAGGGTGAAATCAACCATAAAAGTTGAGGTCGGAGATGTCCAAAAGTTGTATTTTTCTGTTTCCAGCTTGGTTAAAAGTCCTAAGTTGTTGGCTACCAAAATAAAGAAGAAGAAAGTAAACATGAGCAGACTGTAATTTTGTGTATACTTGCCAAAATTCGGCCGAATAGTATTTTGCACAAATTCATAGATATACTCAATAAAAACCTGCTTACCTTTTGGTTTTACAGTCATTTTTCGACTTGCCCAAAAAATGATAATAAAGGCAAGCAATACCGTCAAGAGAGACATGGCCAGCACGGTCAAATCAAAGTCGATTCCAAATAACTGAATCGTTGGATTTTGTGTTGATTCCAACCTTATCCCCCTTTCTGTATACTTCTAACATATCAACTCGCAGCGTTAGCGAGTGGTAACAAAGAAAGTTGATGCCAGAAGAACAAAGAAAGTACCTTCAATAAAGGCAACACCTAAGAACATAACAGTTTGAAGTTTACCATACATTTCTGGCTGACGTGCAACTGATTTTGCGATATTGGCAACGAGGATGCCCTCACCAAGACTGACACCCATACAGGCAATACCAAGTGCAAGAATTGCTAAATTCATAATGAATTCTCCTTAAAAATTTTTTTACTCCGTTATTTTAGTCCTATTTCAATTCAAAGTCAACGAAATGGCGATTTTTTAATGACTTTCAAAAGAGTTTTCTAACCTTTTCTGACCTTTACTGAAAATAATCTTAATCTTTTCAATTAATTATAAACAAAACATAGTTCTCAAAACCGTTGATAGACTTGACAAATGGCAGAAAAAGAGAGTGGGATCAAAATCAGTAATTCAAAGAATTTGATTTCGATTCCACTCCCGCACAATTAGTTAAGATAGCCGCTATCCCGCCAGCAATAGTTTATTGCTCAAACAATTCTCAATTGTTTGAGGTGGGAAATAAGACTTGCAAAGCAAGTATCAAAAAGCACCTAATGAACTGTTCAGAAAAAAACTCTGAGTTGACTAAAGTCAACAGAGTTTCTCTCAACCACTGTATCTTGCAAGTAAAATAACAAAAATATAAGGAATTGGATACTTCTTATACGTAATCTTCACGATTACACTCTTCTGTGGGTGATTGCACAGCAATCATCGTGGTTTGTCCTAGCATCTTTCTAACGCAGAACTTCTCATTTGCAGCTTCTAGTCGTGAATATTTTCAACATCTTCTACTTCTTCCTTGAATTTCTGTGCAATAGCTTCTAAGGCCAATTCTTCCTTATCAGGTAGACTGATTGCATCGTCTGAAATCTCATCAGTATTAGCATAGAATTCAATATGGTTTTTCAAATTTAGTAATTGAATTGGAGCATCACCCCCATATTCACCATCCAAATTAATCATCATCCTATCCTTGCTTAAGGGTTCAATCTTGATTTTGCTGGTTTTAATGTATTCAATATTTTTGTCATTAACATGGCGTCCTCCCATGAGAACCAATCGAATCAAACCCATCAGTTCAAATAGATTAGATGTTTTTACCAAAAGCAAGGTGAATTTCCCATCATCTAGCTTAGCATCTGGAGCAATCGTTTCAAAGCCGCCGACCGAATTTGTCAAGGCGACAAAAATCATAGACAGACTGCCTTCAAAAACACCATTATCATGGGTAATTTTAACGGGAACTTTTTTAACCTGAGGCAGTAGTTCCACTCCCTTGGCTAAATAAGCCAAGTATCCCAGCATCGTCTTTAACTTGCTGGGAACACTGTAGGTAAGCTCTGTGAGTGAACCTGCAGCAGCAATATTGATGAAATACTTATCAGCATAAGCGCGGCCAATATCCATTTGAATTGTTTGATTTTTAGCAATAACCTTGGCCGCCTCAATAGGATTGCCACGAGGAACTTTCAGGGCTCTAGCAAAATCATTGGTTGTTCCGGTTGGAATAATAGCCATTTGAGGACGGTGCTTCAAAGGAGCAATTCCTGAAACAACCTCATTGATCGTTCCATCTCCGCCAGCTGCAATGATGAGATCAAATCCCGCTAAGGCAGCACGCTTTGCTTCGTTTTTGGCAGAATATAAATCTGGTGTGGTTTGAAAAGTTGATGTTTCATAACCCGATTGTTCCAAAATATCAAGAACTTCAGCCACATTTTTTTTCATGATTTCCTGACCCGATGTTGGGTTGTAAATCAAACGTGCACGTTTTCGACTTGCCATAATAGTCTCCTATAAATCCAATAACCAAGCCTCATCTTGGATCTCAACTCCTAAGCTCTGTGCCTTGGCTAATTTACTGCCTGCTTCTTCACCTGCAATGACCAAGTCTGTTTTCTTTGAGACAGAACCTGTAACTTTAGCACCGAGACTTTCCAACTTCGCCTTTGCTTCGCTGCGTTTTAATGTTGACAAAGTTCCCGTCAGAACTGCTGTTTTTCCTGATAAAGGAGCATCTGCTGCCACTCTTTGTCCTAGGTAAGATAAATTGACACCACAGGCTTTTAATTCATCCAGCAGTTTTTGAGCACCTTCCGTTGCAAAATAGCTGCGCAGGCTCTTAGCGATGACACCACCCAGTCCCTCAATGCTGGCAATAGTGGCTTCATCCGAAGTAGCCAGCTCTGCTATCGTTCCAAAGTATTCTAATAATTGACGGCTAACCTTGGCACCAACATGACGAATTCCCAAACCAAACAGAAGTTTCTCTGCTGAATTTGCTTTAGAAGCTTGAATAGCATTATAAAATTTATCAGCAGACTTTTCTTTGACCCCTTCCAGAGTTAAGAAATCCTGACGGCTAAGCCTGTAAATGTCAGCCACGTCTGTTACAAGTCCAGCCTCAAACATTTTTTCTACGAGAGAAGGTCCCAGACCTGTGATATTCATAGCATCTCGTGAAGCAAAATGAATCAGTTTTTCTTTCAACTGAGCTGGACAGGACGGATTAATACAGCGCAGAGCCACTTCATCTTCATAGTGCAAAAGCTCACTGCCGCAAGATGGGCAATGGGTGGGTACTTCCATTGGTTTTTGAGCAATACGCTTCTTTTCGACCACATGCAGCACCGCAGGAATAATATCCCCTGCTTTATAGACAACGACCGTATCACCGATACGGATATCCTTTTCTGCAATATAATCAACATTGTGCAAAGTAGCACGGCTGACCCTAGTTCCGGCTAATTGAACAGGACTAAGGTTAGCAGTTGGTGTGACGACACCTGTTCGTCCAACCTGCCAATCAACTGATAAGAGCTCTGCTTCCTTCTCCTCAGCAGGAAACTTATAAGCGATTGCCCAGCGAGGCGCTTTTACCGTAAAGCCGAGTTCTTCTTGCATAGCAAGACTATTTACCTTGATAACAACACCATCAATATCATAAGCTAAGCTGTCACGTTCTGCAGCAACTTCTTGAATAAACTCCCAAACTGCATCCATGGAAGAAGTTACAATACGGCGCGGATTGACAGAAAATCCAAGTTCAGCAACTTCATTAAGCACATCATTTTGCGTTAAACGGCTGGTAGGACTGGCTTCTTGATAAAGAAATGTTGACAAGCGGCGCTTAGCAACAACTGCTGTATCTAATTGGCGCAGTGTTCCTGCAGCAGCATTTCGCGGGTTAGCAAACTCAGTTTCTCCATTTTCCTGCCGTTCTAAATTAATACGCTCAAACTCTTTGCGTGAAAGATAACATTCTCCTCTCACCGTGATATTCAAAGGTTGCTCTAATGCCAAAGGAACATCCTGAACACGTTTTAAATTTTCCGTGATGTTTTCCCCAACAGTCCCATCACCGCGGGTTGCTCCAGCCTGCAGGCGACCATTCACATAAGTCAGAGATATGGACAGACCATCAATTTTCAGCTCTGCCATGTAACTTGCCTGAGGAAATTCTTCCTTAATTCGTCGGTCAAAAGCCTGCAGTTCTTCCTGCGAAAAGGCATCCTGCAGACTGTAGAGAGGGTATTCATGCTGATACTTTTCAAAACCTTCAAGGACAATATCTCCTACACGATGGGTTGGACTGTTTTCCTGAATTAATTCTGGGTGTGCTGCTTCAAGTTCTACTAGTTCACGGTACAATTTGTCGTACTCAGCATCTGAGACACTGGGATTGTCTTTTGTGTAATATTCCTTAGCATACTGGTTAAGCAGTCTCACCAGTTCTTTCATACGATTTTCCATGACTCTATTTTATCACAAATGCTGCAAAAAACGCCCTATTGGACGTTTATTTTTATAATGTAAAGTCAATTAATCCTGCCAGTCTTTTAATCAGAATGGCCCCTACTAAAAGAGAAGCCAATTCTCCAACAGCTGTTGTAAACCAGGTTAGTAAAAAGGGCGATCCAAAATAAGCCAACTCAGCAGCTACCGTAATCATTGAAGCTGAAAAGAAAAAAGCAAAGTAAAGATGCGACTTGATCATTAGGCCGCCTAAGATTTCCTGATGATTGAATTTATCAAACAGCCATACGCCTAGACTGACAAAAAGCAAAGTTGAACCGCCGCCAACAAGAACATCTATCCAGCCGTAAGCAAAAAAATTAGCAATAACACAACCTAAGGTAACAGCTAAAATGTACTTGCGATTATAGAAAGCTAAAAAGTTCAACATCTCTGAGATACGAAACTGATACGGACCGTAGGAAATAGCATTTAACGGCGGGGTAACCGTTAAAACGACATAAATAGCCGCCACAATAGCAATCTGTGCCAAATCACGTATAGATAATTCTTTCATAATAAAACTCCTCTTTGATAAGTCATCAGCTTAAGCCGCTTAATGATTGGAAAGCCTAAACTGATGATTATCTCTAATATGCTCGGTCAAAGGGGACTAAGTACCGAGAGTTGTGTAAACAACTTGATTAGTCTACCATATTCCAAACAAAAAGGGAAGCCTTTTAGGCTTCCTCATCAGTATTGGTTTTCTGAGAATTTTGTTTTGTATCCTCATTTGAAAATCTTTGAATGATGGTCAGAACATCTCCACGTCTGCTCTGCAATTCTCCCGTGCGCAATTCCTGAAAGGTCGCATTAAAAATAGCCCCCAAAATCAGAATATGCGCTAAAAAGATAAACCAAAGCATAAAAACAAAGATAATGATAGAACCAAAAAGCTTAATATCCACCATATTTGTCACACGCTCTACGACATAATTTCCAAAGAGGCTGGACAAAAAGGTGATGACTAGGGTTGTAAAAACAGTCCCCGGCATAACATAGCGGAATTTGGTGATTTTCACATTTGGCAAAACAAAATAGAGCAGCGCCAAAGCAAGAAAGATAATAACAAAAGTTGCTGGCTGTCCAATATTTAGAATAAAGCTGGACAGGGTCTTACTAATGTCATAATGATGAGATATGATTTTCAATGCCGCTTGTGAAAAGGTCGAAACCAAAAGAGAAAAAGTCAGCAAAAAGAGAATAATGAGTCCCAAAAAGATCCCCACAATATGACTAATAAAAACATCACGGTGTTCTGAGGCACCGTAGGCCTTATTGACTGCTTTTTGAAGCGACGACAGCGATTTTGTCAGGGTCCAAAAAGCTGTTACTGTTGCGACCCCCAGAATTCTCCCCGATGGTTTGGAGAAAATATCTCTGACAATGCCGGCCACAGAACTATAAAATTGCTCTGGAATGTGATCCTTAAGAAAGGCCAGCATATCACCCGTATCAATACTGAGATAGGGAAAAATATTAGCTGCGATAACCACCAGCGGAAAGGCTGTTAAGATCATATAATAGGCTACTGCAATAGCCGACAAGTCCAGCTCAGCACTGCGATAATGTTTGAGATAAACTTGTAAAGGGCGCCACTGCAATTTATCCAGTAAACGCGCTAATAAACCCGGTCGTTTCATATCAGTAAGTTCTTTCTTCTCCTTGGGAAGTTAAGATTTTAGGACCATCTTTTGTGATAACAAACTGATGTTCATATTGACAGGAAAGACCGCCATCTAAAGTTTTATGAGCCCATCCGGTTTTCATATCCGTATCAATTTCCCAAGTGCCTGTATTAATCATCGGCTCAATCGTTAAAACCATTCCTTCCTTGAGACGGAGTCCGCGGCCTGCTGTACCGTAATGGGGCACCATTGGCTCCTCATGCATAGTTGGGCCAACACCGTGGCCGACCAAATCGCGCACGACACCATAGCCAAAACTCTCTGCATAATCTTGAATGGCAGCTCCAATATCACCGATTCGATTGCCAATAACAGCCTTTTCTATCCCAATATAAAGTGCCTCACGGGTAACATCCATGAGCTGTTTAACTTCATCAGACGGTGTCCCAATAGCGTAGGCCCAGCAGGAATCAGCTAGCCCTCCTGTATAGCTTTGCGTTTGTTTTTTCATTTCTGCTACATCGTCAAAATTCAACTTAGATACATCAAGAACAGCTCTATCTAGTGGCTCTGACAAAACCATATCTACCTTGAGTAAATCACCATCTTTCAGGATATAATGACGCGGGAAAGCGTGAGCCACTTCATCATTTAGACCGCAGCAAGTCGCATAAGGATAGTCCATAACACTGCCATCTACACCAATTTGAAGCGGCAGGACATTTTCCTCTTTACAGCGGCGGCGGACATATTCTTCCACTTCCCACATATCTAACCCCGGTTTTAAAAGGTCACGTAAGCCCAGATGAATGCTGGCTAGAAAGTCACCAGCCTTGTCCATAGCTTCAATTTCACGGGCAGATTTAAGTGTAATCATTTTTAATTTTCTCCTTAGGTTAATAGCTGAGCTTCATCAGCCAATTTAAGTTATTTTTGTCACAATTTCAGCCTTACAGACAATTTGATGATCCAGCGCTACTTCCATATCTAAATGAGCACTTCGACGATTCGAGGCTACTATTTTAGGAGAGACGTCCAATTTATCATCAATCTGAACGGCCTGTAAAAAGTATATCATTATTTGCTCAATGATAATATTTCTTTGATCTTTTTGAGCTAAAATCCGATGAGTCACTTCTTTCAATATTTCTGTCAAAACACCATGTGTCAGATTGCCAGAATTATCAATCATAGCAGGTTCCACAACAAAACTGAACTTCTGTTTTTCCTGTTCCAAATTGGCAACCATCTGGTCGCTATAGGTATGAAGATCCCCTCGATTCATTTCCTGAAGATTTTCCATAACCTGCCGGCGTGTTATAACACCAAGCAAACGATGATCTTTGTCTGTAACAGGCAGCATATCAAAATCTTCAAAAATCATTTTCTGAGCTACAGCTGCTAAACTAATTTCTAGCCTTGTAGTTGTCGGATTGGTTGACATGACCTTGGTTAAAGGAATTGTCAGAGACTGATTAGCCACATCACGCATGCTAACCACTCCCACAACCTTATCAGTTTCATCCAAAATAGGGAAACGAACACGGTTAGTGCGCTTTACCATATTTTGATAATCCCGAACTGTCATGTCTGAGCGTAAAAAGCTATGTTCATCACGGGGACTGTAGACTTGCGCCACCGTTTTGATATCAGTCTTGATACGGACATTGGAACGCGCCTGATTGATGATACTGGCTACCGTGAAAGTATCGTAGGCTGTTACCATAACGGGGATGCCCTTTTTACGCGATAGGTTTTGTACATTTTCCGAAACTGAAAAACCACCTGTAACTAAGATTGCATTCTCATTTTCTAGGGCTAAAAGCTGGATATCTTCTCTATCGCCAACAATGAGCAACCCTCCGGTAGTCAAATAGCGAGTGATATGCTGAAGGGTCATTGCACCAATATAAAACTTGCTAAAAGCATGGCTGAGCCCCGCATGGCCTGATACCACTTCAGACTCCGTAATATCAGCAATTTCAGCAAAAGTCAGCTTGTCCAAGCGTACCTGAACTTTCTTTTCAATTCTAACGGTTCCGCTACGTGGCTTAGTCTCCACTAATCCTCTGTTCTCAGCTTCTTTGATTGCACGATAAGCTGTTCCGTCAGACACGCGCAGATGGTTAGAAATGCTGCGCACGCTGACCCTTTTGCCGATGGGCAGTCCTTCTAAATAATCCAAAATTTCCTGATGTTTACTCATAAGCTAACCATCCATTTCATAGCGAACGTAATCACGCATACGGTGTGTGTAGCGGTCAGACCCTTTAAACTGAGATACTAATTGAAAACCGGCTTTTTGAGCTACCTGAATTGAAGCAGCATTTTCCTTGTGGGCAATAATAACTAATTTTTCAAGCCCAAAGGTCTCAAATGCCAGCACAGCCAAATTTTGAACCGCCTCAGTCATCAATCCCTGTCTTCTGCAGTCTTTTCGTAAAAAATAGCCCAGCTCTGCTATCTTGCCAGAATCATCAAACTTCTCAAAGCGAATAGAACCAATTAAAGTCCCTGTCTCCTTAGAGCAAATAGCCCATACCCCTAAAGGCTCTTTCATAAAATAATGAACCAATAAATAATCACTTTCCGTTTTTTCAACTCGGGCAGGAAAGATAAAGTCAAGGTTATCCGGTTGAGAAACAATCTGGTAAAAGTCCGCTGCATCACTGTAAGCAAAAGGTCTAAAATCCAGACGGTTTGACTCAAAAAAAGCAAACTGTCCTAATTTTGTCCAAATATCCATAAAGCTATTATAGCACAGTTCAATTAAACAAAAAAGCTGAGACCTTGTGTCTCAGCCCTCAAACTTAGTCTTCAATCAGCTGAATGTCCGCACCGAGTGCTGTTAATTTTTCAATAATATTTGAATAACCGCGCAGGATAAATTCGATATTCGTAATCTCAGTCCTTCCTTGCGCCATAAGACCGGCAATAACTAATGCGGCACCTGCACGCAAGTCTGTTGCCTTAACTGAGGCACCTAACAGCTGATTTGGGCCTTTATAAACGATTTGACCGCCTAAAGCTTGAATAGATGCTCCCATACGAGCCATCTCCGGAACATGATTGATCCGTTTTTCATAGATAGTATCAATGATCTTACCACGGCCGGACGCCTTCAGCAACAATGGCGTAATAGGCTGCTGCAAGTCTGTCGCAAAACCAGGATAAGGGGCCGTCTTTATATCAACAGCTTTAAGATGATCTTGCCCTTCTACAAACACCGCATCCTCTTCAACCGTCATACGAACACCCATTTCTTCAAGCTTAGCAATAAAGCTTTCTAAGTGTTCATACAAAACATTTGTCACACGAACGCCTTGGCCAATAGCTGCCGCAAGTGCAATGTAAGAACCTGCTTCGATACGGTCTGGAATAACTTGATGCCGTGTTCCGTGGAGCCTCGTCACACCTTCAATAGTGATGACATCTGTACCAGCACCTCGAATATGAGCACCCATATTATTAAGAAGCGTTGCGACATCAATAATCTCAGGCTCACGCGCAGCATTTTCAATGACTGTACGACCATCAGCCTTGGCAGCAGCAAGCATCGTATTAATGGTTGCACCGACACTGACTGTATCCATATAAATGTGAGCACCTTTAATCCTAGAGTTTTTAGTAGCAATCCGCATCGCATCTTTTTCATAAGAGACGCTGGCCCCCATTGCCTCAAAAGCCTTTAGGTGCAAATCAATCGGGCGCGGTCCTAAGTCACAGCCGCCCGGCAGACCGACAGTAGCCTGCCCATAACGCCCAAGCAAACTGCCATAAAAATAGTAGGAAGCACGCAGGCTGTTAATCTTGCCAAAAGGCATGGGCATATCTTTAACCCCGCGCGGATCAATTTCAAGGGTATCACCGTCAC
The DNA here is from genome assembly GCF_053206925.1 of Streptococcus dentiloxodontae. NCBI lineage: Bacteria > Bacillati > Bacillota > Bacilli > Lactobacillales > Streptococcaceae > Streptococcus > Streptococcus dentiloxodontae. Next base: position 149,230 of record NZ_JBRUHR010000002.1, read on the forward strand.
GTTTGACACTTCCTCCCATCAATTCAATGATTTCTACCAAGCTATCTACATCGCTGATAGCCGGCACACCATCTAAGGTGACCGCATCATCTGCTAAAATAATGGCTGGAATTAAGGCTACCACAGAGTTTTTGGCTCCTGAAACAGCAACTTCTCCCTTTAAAGTTTTCCCACCATTGATGACAATTTTACGCATACAGTTCAATCTTTCTCAATCTAGAATATCAACCTTATCATTCTATCATAGATTGAAAGTTCTGACAAATCGAACTTACCCGCAGTCTTTAATGAACGGTCTGGACAGACCAGCTGCGGATACCTGAATAACGAATTGCACCCTGTTTATCTGTCCTATAAATAATCAACTGTCTTTTTTCAAAACGCTCCAATGTTTCATCGTTAGGGTGCTTGTAACGGTTATTAATTCCAGCAGAAATTAAAGCTGTACTAGCAGACAGATGGTCTAAAAAGACTTCGCTGGATGAGCCTTTTGAACCGTGATGGCCTGCTTTTAACACATCAGTTCTGAGATTAGGATAGGCTGCTATCAAAGCTTCTTCTCCTTCTGCTTCTAAATCCCCTGTAAAGAGAAAACGCTTGTTTAAAAAATTCCCAAACAGAACAACCGAATCATTATTGCCTCCGTCACCTGCTGTTAAAGGATAAAGCACCTGCAGCCGACTGCCCATAATTTCAATGCTGTCACCCGCTGTCAAAACACGCACGGGAAGCTTTAAAGCTTTCAAACGATTGACAAAATCGCCATTGGTTAATGAGCCTTGGCTAACGCAGATTTCTTTGACAGCGACTGTTTTTGCAACCACCTCCAAATCACCGATATGATCGGTGTCTGTATGGGTTAAAACCAAATGATCAATACTGGAGATACCGCGTGCTTGAAGATAAGGAAGCAATGTATTTTCAGCGTTTGCGGTTTCTGAACCTTTTTGCCACTCGTCTTCCTGAGCAAAACTCACCTTGCCCCCAACATCTATAAGGACAGTCTCTCCTTTCATATCTCTGATAAAAATGCTGTCGCCTTGGCCTACATCAACCATTGTTATTTCATTGACTAAAGGAAATTTAACCCAAAGAAGCAGGACTGCCAGCAACAGGAAAAGACAGTTTCTCAATTTGACTCTTTTCCAAAAATCATACAAGGCAAAAAGCACTAACAGCAAGAAAGCCAACTGCAGATGCGAAGGTTTTCCAAAAACTAAAGGGCCACCTAAAAAACGACTAACAGCGGCTAAAACACTCTCCATATAAATAAAAAATGGATTAATAACATCTATAATGATAAAAAACGATACCAGAAAAAGAAGACTCAGAATTGGCAACAGCAAAACATCAAAAATCACAGAAAAAATTGCAGTTAAGAGTAAACTGACGGGCTGAAAGGTTCCATAGCTGTAAATTAAAATCGGCAAAACACCCAGACTCAAAGCTAGACTAGTAAAAGAAGCCTGCTTAATAGAAGGCAGCTTATCAAAATCTAAAATAGCTAGGATAAATGCATAAGTAAAGCTCAGCACACCGCCTATAGTCAAAAGATAATGAGGCAGAATGAAAAACATAAAAAGTAAGGTTAGGCCTATATTGTCCAATTTTTTAAAGCCTAATTCTGCTAAAACAGCCTGTAAAAGACTACGTAAAACAGAGGCCGTAAACCCTGTTAAAAAAGCATAGCCGATAGAAAAAGGAATCTGTAAGTAAAGCAAATAGTCTAAAGGCAGTCCCAATCGTAAAAAAGTCTTTCTAAAGATTCCCAAAAAGAAGCCTACCTGCATACCAGACAAAGCAAAAAGATGAATGATTCCCAAGCTAGTATAAAGATCACTTATCTGGTCAAATTCTTTATCCAGATAACCAAAAAGCAGACCGGTCATATAGTGCCGCATTGGATTGGGGAAATGTGTCTGAATATGTACTATAGCCTGTCGGCGCAGCTGTCGTAAACCATCAAAAAACGAAAGATTCTTAATGGGACTAAGATTGTTAATGGTCTTTATTTTTCCTATTCGGTAAATGCCCTGTGCTTTCAGGTAACTCTTGTAATTAAATCCTTGGAAATTGCGCTGTTTGGCAGGTTCAGATAAGCTGATTTTTCCCACCAGCAGGCTGTTTCTTGTTAGCCGCTGAAAATAAGATTTTTCCTTTTCCGTTTTTAAAGAATAATAAAGCTGATAAAGACGCCCGCCAGACTTCCCCCTGAAAGATAAGGAGTCTCCGTTAACAGATATGCTGTCTGAAATAACCGTAACCTGATTCAAACTGTCGGGTTCTGATTGGTCTAAATGCCCTGCTCTAAAAGCTAAAAAGAAAAAAGAAGTCAAAAAGAAAAGACAGATAAAGCCTACCTGTCTTAATGCTCTGCCATTTTTCCAAAAAGACCGTAAAAAGCAAAGAAAACAGATAACTGCTAAACTAACCGTAAAAGAAGAAAGGGCAAAGACGAGGCCGTAAAGAGCCATTACCAATAAGGCCAGCTCAATAGGCTTGATAGCCAGCTTATCAATCCACATAGACAGATTCCTTGATCTTTTCAAATGTTTTATCGCCAATTCCAGAGATGTTTTTTAGCTCATCCACACTCTTGAAACCACCATTTTCTTCCCGATAGGCGATAATATCTGCAGCTTTTTTCTCACCAATTCCAGAAACAGTCTGCAATTCTTCAGCTGTTGCTGTATTGAGATTGATTTTATCATCGTTTTGCTCAGATACCGCAGAGCTATCCGTTTCTTGACTGCTGGCAGAAGAGGAGGTGACAACGCTAATATTTTCTCCTTTAGCTGCTACATAAATGACTGCCTCATCTGATAAATTTGCAGCGAGATTAACAGAATTCGCATCAGCCGTTTCTGTTAGTCCGCCGGCAGCTTCTACCGCATCCATTACCCTTGAGTTTGCTTTCAAGGTATAAACACCAGGATTTTTAACAGCACCTTTGACATCTACAGTAACCTTACTGCTGCCTGCTTCATGAGAGACTTGCGACGAGCTTTGGTCGCTGCTCGTCTGACTGGCAGCAGCTGTCAAATCAGCATAAGCATTAGAACTCTCATGAGTTTGATTTCCTGTGCTGTAAGTTATTAGCAGTATAATCAGCAAGACTGCGCTGACCACTGCCAAACTTGCTGTTAATTTATTACTCTTTAGTTTGCCAATAATATTTTCTAACATGTCTTTCCTCCTATGGCTTTGGAATAAGATTTTCGATACGATAGGAAATTCCAAATGCCAGCAATATCACAATAAAAGTCATACTGATCAAAATTCCCAATACCAACGTTGTTTTCGTCATTTTTCCTCCTTACTTTATTATTCGAAAAAGAGCACAAAAAAACGTGCCTAAAAGACACGTTTTGCAAAATTATTTTTTCATTTCCTGATCGCGGTGCTTTTCTGGATTCCATACAAAGCTGGCAATATAACTAAAGAGCAGTGTTAAAAGAACAGCGACAATTGCTACAATACCAAGCGGTATACGATAAATATAAGTTAGAAAATTTGGTTTTTTCCCAGACTGGAAAGCTTCATTTTCAGCATCCAAACGATCAAATTCGGAATGAATACGTTTGGCTACTTCTTCAATTCCTTCATCATTCATACGCTTGACATCCGAGACATCAATGGGATTCCCAAAATTCATGTCAATACGCTGACCTGATAAAAGACCGCTCAATTCGCGAGGCCCTTCATAAACGACCGGCATAATTTTGACTTTAGTCATTTTGGCAATGACAGCCACACCACCTTTGACATCATTGGAATGACGGCTGCCAGAAGGAAACATAATCAAGCTGCGCTGACTTTTTTTCAGCATATTAACTGGGTATTTGATCGCTTCTTGTCCAGGATTATCACGGTCAATAGGAAAAGCACCGCACATCCGAATCCACCAGCCAAAAATACGATTGTTAAACAATTCCTTTTTAGCCATAAAAATAAACTGTTTCGGACGGGCTGCAAAAGCCATGTAAACAGGATCCCACCAAGTTCGATGGGGAGCAACTAAAATGTAATTTTCATTTTTATCAAGCAGTTTGTCACGATGATGGTAATGAGCATTGCCATTAATAATCCATAAGAGAAAGACTACAAGACCTCGTAAATAAGCGTAAAACACGTTTTCTCCTCTGTTTCTAAATTTTTTTCCATTATACTAAAAATTCGTGAATATTTCAGCTTATTTTGCGATATAATAAACTTATGAAAAAGAATATCCTCTTACCCCTTCTTGAGCTGCTAAAAAAGCACCGTCAGCTATTTAATCTGATTTTTATACTAACGGATTTTAGTTTACTGATTGTTTTAGGCTTTTTTATCTGGAACAATGGGCAGAGCAAAAAGCAGGAAAGTCAGCAGACAGCTAGCTCTGCTATTTCCAAAAGCCAGAAGGAGACCAAACAAAGTTCATCTGACTCTCAAGAGACAGTTGACACCAGTCTGCTGCAGTCCGGCAGCAATCATAATATCGCAGCTGATGCTTATGCCCATAATGCAGCAGAAATCAGGAGCTACATTGATGGAAGTACACCTACGAATCAAAAACTTGTCTTTCTGACTTTTGATGACGGCATTGATAGTAATGTTACACCGACTATTCTTGACACGCTCAAAAATTACGGAGTCCCAGCTACCTTTTTTGAGGTCGGCTACACCTTGACTTCCAGCCATCAAGAATTGATTCAGCGGCAAATTGCAGAGGGGCATGCCATCGCTATTCACAGTATGACACATAATTTTAGCCTTCTCTATCCAGGACGCGTTCCAAATACAGCCACTATTATTTCTGAGATTAATCAGACTCAGGCAGCTCTGCAAAATCTGCTAGGGAGTGACTTTCATACCAATGTTGTCCGTTACCCCGGCGGACATATGTCTTGGTCTGGCTTGGAAGAGGCTGACGCCCAGCTAGCTGCTCAAGGCATGCAATGGATTGACTGGAATATGTTAGTCGGTGATGCTGAGCCTGCTGCCGTACGCCCGACAAACTCAGAAACGATGATGACCTACTTGCAAAATTCTATGCGTAAATTTCCTGATAGCCCCGTCAAGGTTGTCCTTATGCATGATATTACAGGCAAAGAATTAACGGCGCAGACCTTGCCGCAGATTATTGAATATTTTCAAAATCAAGGCTATAGCTTTGGCGTCCTTGAATAAACTGTTCCCAAGGGGACAGTTTTTTTATATAATAGAGAACATGACAAAATCCATTTTAAAAGACGGAGAGCGCATAGACCAGCTCTTTTCAACCGATGTGAAAATCATCCAAAACAAGGACGTCTTCAGCTATTCTATTGACAGTGTACTCCTGTCTCGCTTTCCTAAAATACCTGCACGCGGTTTAATTGTAGATCTCTGCTCTGGCAATGGTGCTGTAGGCCTCTTTGCTTCAACAAAAACTAAGGCTAAGATTGTTGAGATTGAAATTCAAGAACGTTTAGCGGATATGGCGGAGCGTTCCATTCAGCTCAATAAACTAGAACATCAGGTTTCTGTAGTTAATGATGACTTAAATAATCTGCTTGATCATGTGCCTCGCTCTCAGGTTGATTTGATACTCTGCAATCCTCCGTATTTCAAGGCAACCGAAACCTCCAAGAAAAATCTGTCTAAGCATTATCTGCTGGCACGTCACGAAATAGCAACCAGCCTTGAAGAAATTTGCCAAGCTGCTAGACACGCTCTTAAATCCAATGGCCGCTTAGCGATGGTACACAGACCAGACCGTTTTTTGGAAATCATTGAGACACTAAAAGCCTATAATCTTGCCCCAAAAAGGATTCAGTTTGTTTATCCTAAACTAAAAAAAGAAGCGAATATGCTCCTGATTGAAGCTATCAAAGACGGTTCAACCGAGGGACTTCATATCTTGCCGCCCTTAGTCGTCCATAAGGAAAGCGGCGATTACACTGACGCTATTTTTGAGATTTATTTTGGAAAAATGGCAGAGCAGACTATGAAAAATAAGCCATCAAGTACCAAAAAAGCCTACATGTACGTTCTTGAGTGCGCTGACGGCAGTCTCTATACCGGATATACGACTGATATTGACAAACGTCTTAAAACACATAATGTCGGAAAAGGCGCTAAATACACCAAAGCTCGCCTCCCTGTCAGACTCATCTATTCAGAAAAATTTGACAGTAAAGAAGCTGCTATGTCAGCAGAAGCCCTATTTAAAAAGAAAACACGACAGCAGAAACTGGAATATATTCAAAGCCATAAAGGCGAATATTCCTCCATTTGCGATGAACAGCCAGGAAATTAAACGCTAATGTTGGAGAAATGCTTTAAAACGATTTGATGACCCAAGTAAAAAACTCTATTTGATAACAATTTAATGACAAAAATCAGTAACACAAAACAAAAACATATCATTTGTGTCAAATTAAAAACAAAAACTCTTAATCAGAAATAAAAACGAAACAAAAAAGTTTTAACATAAAGTTAAGACTTTTTTCATGCTTTTATTTATAAAGGAGGGATCTATGGAAAATACACCCATTATTGAATTTCAGAATATTAGTAAAGTCTATGGTGATAATACCGCTGTTGATAATATTAATCTGCAAATCACATCAGGAGACCTCGTTTGTTTCATCGGAACAAGCGGATCTGGAAAGACAACTCTGATGCGAATGATTAATCGTATGCTAAAACCAAGCAGCGGGAAAATCCTCTTCAAGGGAGAAAATGTTTCTTCATTCAACCCTATCAAATTGCGGCGAAAAATCGGTTATGTTATCCAAAATATCGGTCTTATGCCCCATATGACCATTTACGAAAATATTACACTGGTTCCAAAATTATTAAAATGGTCCGAAAAAGACAAGCTGGCGAAGGCTAAGGAACTCATCAATCTGGTAGAATTACCCGAAGATTACCTAGAACGTTATCCGGCAGAACTTTCTGGAGGACAGCAGCAGCGAATTGGTGTCATCAGAGCTCTTGCAGCAGATCAAGACGTTATTTTAATGGACGAACCATTTGGTGCTTTGGATCCTATTACCCGTGAAGGAATTCAGGATTTGGTCAAGTCCTTACAGGAAAAACTGGGAAAAACCATTATCCTAGTCACTCATGATATGGACGAAGCTTTAAAATTGGCTACTAAAATCGTCGTTATGGATAACGGAAAAATGATTCAGGTTGGGGCTCCGGCTGACTTACTGCACAATCCAGCAACGGATTTTGTTGAAAAAATGATTGGTGAGGAAAGACTGCTCCGTGCACAGGCTGACATCACCCCAGTAAAATCAATTATGCTCAAGAACCCTGTTTCTATTGAACCTGATAAAACTTTGACTGAAGCTATTGCCTTGATGCGGCAAAAACGCGTGGATTCACTTTTGGTAACCGCAAATAAAACCAACGAACTGATTGGATGGATTGATATCGAAATGCTAACCAACCAGTATAAACAAAAACTCCTAGTATCTGATGTAATGACAGACATTAACTTTCGGGTTAAAGAGGAAGAGCTGCTAAGAGATACAGCAGAGAAAATCCTTAAACGCGGTCTTAAATACGCTCCCGTAGTGGATCAAAACAACAGTCTCACAGGTATCATCACACGCTCATCACTGGTGGATATGCTGTATGACATCATTTGGGGGTCTCAAGAAACGGAGGGTGAATAATGAGTGAATTTTTTGCACAATATGGTCATCAATTAATCCTAAAAACTTGGGAACAAATTTATATATCAGCCCTAGCACTTATTTTCGGTATCATTGTCGCTGTACCTCTTGGAACAATCCTAACGCGATTTCCGCGTATCGCTAAACTTGTTATTGGAATTGCCAGTATGCTGCAAACTATTCCGAGTTTGGCTCTTTTAGCCATGATGATTCCTTTATTTGGTGTTGGAAAACTGCCTGCTATTGTAGCTTTATTTATCTATTCTTTGCTTCCTATTTTAAGAAATACTTATGTCGGACTTCAAAATGTCAGCCCTACTCTAAGAGACAGTGCTCAAGGAATGGGAATGAGCCCAATCCAATCTATATTTCAGGTAGAGCTTCCTTTAGCCATGCCTGTTATTATGACGGGAGTTAGGCTATCAGCTATTTATGTTATTGCTTGGGCAACGCTAGCTTCCTATATCGGTGCTGGCGGCTTAGGAGATTTAATTTTTAGCGGTTTAAATTTGTTTGAACCTAAATTAATTATTGGAGGAACAATCCCTATTATTTTACTCTCGCTTATTTCTGATTATTTGCTGGGATTATTAGAGAAGCGCATCGTTCCTAAGCAAAAAAGTGAGGTGTCGTCATGAAAAAAAGAAAAACACAGTTATTAATTCTTGCACTTGTTCTTATAATAACTCTCCCTGCAATCGGCCTGACAGCTTATAAAACTTTGAGCAAAAACAGAACACCCGAAGTACGGATAACCGCCATGACTTCAACAGAATCAACCATCATGGCTAATATGATAGCAGAATTAATTAATCACGAATTAGGCTATAAGACGACACTTATCTCCAATCTAGGCTCTACCAATGTTCAGCATCAGGCTCTGGTGAGAGGCGATGCCGATATTGCTTCTACTCGGTATACAGGAACCGATTTGACAGGAACTTTAGGCTTGCCTGCTGAAAAGGATCCGCAAAAGACATCTCGAATTGTTAAGACAGAATTTAAAAAACGTTTCGATCAGACTTGGTTTCCCACCTACGGATTTTCTGATACCTATGCCTTTATGGTAACGTCCAATTATGCTAAAGAAAACAATCTCAAAACCGTATCAGATCTAGCTAAGATCCAATTAACTGCCAATGTTGGAGTTGACAGCACATGGATGAACCGTGAAGGAGATGGCTATAAAGACTTTGCAAAAGCTTACGGATTTGATTTTAACAGTATCTACCCGATGCAAATTGGTCTGGTTTATGACGCAGTTGAAAGCAATAAAATGCAGGTCGTTCTTGGTTATTCTACAGACGGCCGCATTCCAAGCTATGATTTAACCATTTTAGAAGATGACAAGCGCTTCTTCCCTCCTTATGAAGCTTCCATGGTGGTCAACAATGATCTTTTACGAAAATACCCCGAATTGAAGCCGATTTTACATCGGCTAGACGGCAAGGTCAGTCTGGAAACTATGCAAAAACTCAATTTCCAAGTTGACGATAAATTACTTGAACCGTCAGTAGTTGCCCACAACTTCTTAAAAGAAAATGATTACTTTAGAGAGGAGAAAACAAATGAGTAAAATGAACCTCTGGGAACAATTTTTCTACTATTTGAGCCATAATAGCAACTATATGTTAACCCAGTTTTTAGAACATTTCCTCATCTCAGTTTATGGTGTTCTATTGGCAGCTATTGTTGGTATTCCTCTGGGAATTTTAATTGCCAGAAAGGGAAATCTAAGAGGAGTTGTTATGGGGATCGCTAATGTGCTCCAAACAATACCTTCTTTGGCTATGATTTCAATTCTCATGCTAGGGCTTGGGCTGGGAATGAAAACCGTTGTAGCAACCGTTTTTATCTATTCCCTGCTGCCAATCATTGGTAACACTTACACAGGAATAAAAAGCGTCAGCCTTGACTTAGTTGATGCAGCTAAAGGAATGGGCATGACAAGAAGGCAGCAATTGTTCATGGTAGAACTTCCCTTATCCCTTTCGGTTATTATGGCAGGTATTCGTAATGCCTTAGTTATTGCTGTTGGCATCACAGCCATCGGTGCCTTTGTGGGCGGTGGAGGCTTAGGAGACATTATCATTCGCGGAACCAATGCGACTAATGGCGGGGCTATTATTTTAGCGGGGTCTCTTCCAACTGCATTAATGGCTATTTTCTCAGACCTAGCCTTGGGCTTTATCCAACATTTGCTGGAACCAAAAAGCAGCTCGGCACATTAACTAGAAAAAGTGTTAAACTGTTTTTAGATATTAACTTATTTTGAGTTCTTGACGTAGATAAGAGAGTGGGACAAACCACGATGATTGCTGTGCAATCACCCACAGAAGGGTGAAACCTAGAAGATTACGTATAAAAAATCGGTAAAACAAAAAACCTCAAACAGAAATGAGATTTTAAGCCATTCTATTTTACCAAGACTATCACAACCATGCAAAAAGCAACGGAGATCTTCCGCTGCTTTTTTGATACGCTCAAGGCACTATTGTCCCAGACTCATTTTTTAAATGCACCTGCTTGAACGTAAACTAGGAGTGACAAGAAAATGGCACTGGCTGCAAAAACTGAAATGCCTGAAAATCCTGAGAAAGCTGTAAATAGAATGCCTCCAATAACTCCTGCAATCGTTTCTCCTAAATACATAGCTGCATTTGACAAAGAAGAAATCGTACTGCGGGCATTCCTAACTGTCCCTTGCAAAGTAGTCATAAACAGTGGGAAAATAAAACCGTTATTGACATAAATAATAATCAATAAAATTTCAGCTAACCAAAAATGATGAGCGAAGGGTAAAATTAAATAAAGAAGAATTAGAGTTAGTAATTCTATTTTAAATGCCTTTTGCAAACCCAATCGTTTGACAATTTGGCTGCCAAAAAGTGAACCTAAGAGGTTTCCTGTCCCAATAGCAATAATGGCAGTACTGATATTGGTTAAACTCATCTCAAAACTCTGACTGAACCAAGTCGAAATAAAGGTAATAGCTGTAAAAGAGCCGGTTTGAAAGATGAAATAAGCAAGTAGATAACTAAGCGGTTTTTTGTTTGTCAGTACATTTTTATAGGCTGCAAAAAAGGAGAGCCTATTTCCCTGCTTAACCTCCAATTTAGGCAAGTAAAAATAAATAAGAACTAACAGCACTACGGAAGCTAAAGAAATAGCAAAGAACGGTGCCTGCCATGAAAAGTCGGCCAAATAGCCTCCAATGGGAACGCCCGCCATTTGAGAAACGGAAAGCCCTGCAGTGGCATAACCCATAACCTGAACGATAGACTCCTTATCTACAATCACTGGAATAGAAGCCCAAACCTGCGGTGTTACAAAAGAAGCACTAATTCCTGCTAGCAAACGAAAAAGCAACAGTAAGGTGAAATTATTTGCAAAGCCACAAAGAAGTGTTGAGACAGTAAAAGCAGCTAAACCATATAGCATGACCTTTTTTCGATCACGTCCATCAGAAATTGGTCCTGAAACAAGAGCAAATAAGGCATAGCCAATAGCATAAGCACTGACTGACCATCCTATAATTGACGTATCAACTTGGTATAATTTTGCCAAAGTAGGTAACAAGGGAGAAACTAGAAATGTATCTGTGCCAATGATAAACATGGTCAGAAAAAATAGGAGAGAATACTTTTTCATATAACATCACACTTTCTTTAGTTTAATAGTTGAAAGACTTTTCAACTATTAAATAGTATAGCATTGACGAAATAAAAATTCAATAGTAAAATAACTTTATGACTACTAAACAATTTTCAATCAAAGATGACGAAAGCTGGGTCAAAATTTTTAAAGCTTTAGCAGATCCTGTCAGACTTAAGATTATCCGTATTTTATACCGAAAACAAGGTGAATTAAGCTGCGGAGAGATTGGTCAAGTACTAGATATGAGCAAATCTGCCGTATCCTACCATTTCAAAACTCTGCGCGAAGCAGGATTGACAAGTACAAGAAAAGTAGGCCAAAATAAATTTGTCCAGCTAAACAACGAAACTTTCCATCAATATCTGCCAGGTTTTCTGGATTTAATCAATGACTAGTCCAAAGGGTGTGAATAAAACAGCCTATTTCTCCTTCTCATTGCTCTAATCAATCCTTTTAAGCCGTATCCATAAAAAAACAGGTCGAAAACAAATTATTCGACCTTTTTGTGCCTTTTAACTTTAAATGACATTAAAACAAAAAAACAAGAACCCGACTTTGTCAAGGTTCTTGCTAGGAGATTTATGAAAAGAAGTTATTTAGGATTGTTTACAGTATAGACCGCTTTGCTTAAAATTTACTTATCTGTCTCCCTTATTACGAATAACAAATCCATTTTTCTTTTCGCTTGAGGTGCGGTGCGGTTTTTTATTGTCTTTATGTTCAAAATCTTTACGGTTCTTGTTTGAAACACGTTTGAAATCGCGGCGTCCTTTATTACGATCATCACGTCTGCGATCACCTCGGTAGTTTCCTCGGCGGCTGTTACGGCCTCCCTTGCCTTTACCTCCAAAACCGCGGCCTGATGGTTTAAATGGCAATGGTTTTTCACGCGCTATCTCTACTTGAGGCAAAGTCTCAGGATCTTGAACTGTCAGGGTCAAAATGTAAAGTGCCAACTCTTCTGGTGAAAATTCAGCCGCTAGTTTGACAGCATCTCCCTTGAATTTATCAAAGTTAGCACGAACAGTTTCATCAGCAAAATCACGTTCAATCTTCTTGAGTGCAACTTTCTTTTTAGCCTGAAAGGCTTCTTGAGCTGTTGCAGGTTTGAGACCCTTCATGCGTTTTTTCGTTAAGTTCTCAATGATTGACAAATAACCCATTTCATTTGGTGCAACAAAGGTAATGGATTGTCCGTGTTTTCCAGCACGGCCTGTACGGCCAATGCGGTGCACGTAGCTTTCAGGATCCTGCGGAATATCGTAGTTATAAACATGTGTGACACCCGAAATATCGAGCCCACGCGCTGCTACATCTGTTGCAACAAGAATATCAAGATTATCGTTTTTAAAATCACGCAGGACACGCAAACGCTTGCCTTGGTCAAGATCTCCGTGAATTCCTTCTGCACGGAAGCCACGCAATTTTAACCCACGAGTTAACTCGTCAACACGGCGCTTCGTACGACCAAAAACAATAGAGAGTTCAGGCTGATCGACATCCATAAGACGCGTCATGGTATCAAACTTCTCCTGCTCTTTGACACGAATATAATATTGGTCAACAAGATCAGTCGTTAATTCCTTGGCTGCAATCTTAACATGCTCAGGTTCTTTCATAAAGTTGACACCAATACGCTTGATGGCATCCGGCATGGTTGCTGAAAAAAGCAATGTTTGGCGTTCCTCTGGGACACGGCTGATAATAGCTTCAATATCTTCAAGAAAGCCCATGTTGAGCATTTCGTCGGCTTCATCAAGAATGAGTGTTTCAACCTGTTCAAGTTTAAGCGCTTTGCGTTTAATTAAATCCAGCAAACGCCCCGGTGTTCCGACAACGACATGAGCGCCTGAACGCAGAGCCTTAATTTGTTTTTCAATGCTGGATCCACCATAAACTGAGCGAACTTTAACACCCTTATCACGGCCAAAACGAAAAAGTTCCTCCTGCGACTGCACAGCCAATTCACGCGTTGGAGCAATGGCCAAGGCCTGAACAACATTATTTTTAGTGTTAATTTTATTAAGTGTCGGCAGACCAAAGGCGGCTGTTTTACCAGTCCCTGTCTGTGCCTGACCAATCACATCTTTTCCTTCAAGTGCAAGCGGAATGGTCAGCTCCTGAATAGGAGAGGGAGTTTCAAAGCCAGCCTTGACAACGGCTGACTGAATGTCTTCGGATAGGTTTAAATCTGTAAATTTCAATGTTTCTTCTTTCTAAAAAGACAGTGCGAAGCTGTCTTATCAAGCTTATTTGTCATTTTAACAACTTAATTAGTGTAACACAATCCCACCTAAAAAGATAGAAGAATCCTTAATTTTTTCTATAAAATACTTTGACAAATTCAAGTCGAAGTTAGCCACTTTGTAAAAACTCTCTGGGAGATTTGTAACCAAGTAGTTTCTTAGGATAGTTGTTCATCCAATTTTCAATGAAAGCGACTTGTTTAGGAGTCGTTTTTCTTGTGCCTTTGGGCAACCAACGCCGGATGATTTGATAGCAACTCTTTCTATCGATTAGGGTCAGTAGGCACTCGTTTTTAGCTCGTGTCTAAACAACCGTATCAATCTCAAAATCGCCCACTTTCTCACGTTAATTGATAGTCTTTGGCCGCTCTTCAATAGATTTTCCAGCAGGCTTAAAGTCAAGACTCGCTTGCTTCTTAGCTTTCGCTTTGTGGGGAGTATTTCTGTTTGATATAGTGAACAATCTTTTCTTTCAGCTCCTTGGTCAGGGCGGTCTGCTTAACAGAGTGCTTACGGTTGCTTTCATAGACTTCCTGTGCAAAGTCAGCTGAGTAACTCACTTCGAACTTCCCTTGACGCACTTGTTGTCTGACTTGTCCACGCTTCACCTCGTTATGAATGGTTTGAGGAGCTTTACCTAATCGTCTAGCCACTTCACGATGAGACTGTCCTTCTTGGAGCCAACGTTCGATATTTCGACGGTCAGCTAGTGTTAAATTGTTCCCTTTTGGTCTATAATAATCTTGCATCTCAGAGTCTTTCTAATTGTTGTTGTGGTGATGACAATTATATGGCTCTGAGGTGTTTTTCATACTCTTAAGTGGCTAACTTCATTTTAAAACTTTCTCTTGAAATTTGCCAAACAAAAGGATTCTAATAAAAACTGTTTTCTTGCAAATTCTCTGTGTAAGCGCTATAATGAATATGTCACAAGAGGAGCAATCTGCTGAGATGGGCGCTGCCCGAACTCTTATTACCTGATCAGGTTAGGACCTGCGGAGGAATGTGTCTAACAAAGAGAAACTAAAACCTCGAGCTTTTCTTGTTTTGATTGTGGCAAATCTTATTAGCCAGTCAAGCAAGGCTGGCGTTGGAGGTTTTTTATGTCAAGAACAGATATTCGGCAACTGATTGAGATTGCATTACTTGCAACTGTCGCTTATTTATTGGATGTTTTCACACAGCCCCTATCTTTTGGCTGGATTTCCTATTCTTTTAAGATGGTACCTATTCTTATTCTTTCTTACCGTTGGGGAACAAAGGCTGGACTTTTAGGCGGCTTTATCTGGGGATTGCTTCAGGTTGTAACTGGGCAGGCTTCGGGGGGATGGCTTAACTTCACACAAGGTTTTCTGGAATATTTTGTTGCTTTTACTTTGATTGGGCTGGCAGGGTTGGTAAAACCGCAAGTTGATAAGGCAAGAAAAAATAAATCTACTGTCAAGCTTCTTAGCTTTGCCCTTTTGGGAACTCTGCTTGGAACGACTTCACGCTATATTATTCATTTTATCGCAGGTGTCATCTTTTGGGGAAGCTACGCTCCAGCAGGACAATCGGCTATTTACTACTCCTTTACAGTCAATGGTTTGTCTTGGCTTGGAGAAACAATTGCCTGTGTCCTTGTCATTTGGCTGCTACAGCCTTTTCTGTATAAATTTTTAGAGACAAACTAATTCTTCTAGCAGTCTAAGGCAGGCATCTTAGGCTGCTGTTTTTAATTTATCAGCAAAAATAAAGGCTGCCATTTTTGACAGCTTTTTATTGTTTTTGACGAATTTTATTTGAAAAATGGTTTTTCCTATGATAGGCTTTATAAAAGCAATCCAGAAAAGGAGAATCTTATGGCTAACGGAACGATTATGCAGTATTTCGAGTGGTATTTGCCGGATGACGGCAGGCACTGGCAGCGCTTGGCGGCTGACGCTGCTCATTTGAAAGAGATTGGCATCAGCATGGTCTGGATGCCGCCGGCTTTTAAGGGCACCAGCAAGAGCGATGTCGGCTACGGTGTCTATGACCTCTTCGATCTGGGAGAATTTGACCAAAAGGGCACCATTGCCACCAAATACGGAAAGAAGGCAGACTACCTCAAGGCAATTGAGGCTCTGCATGAAGCGGGTATTCAGGCTGTCGCTGATATCGTTCTCAACCACAAGGCTGGCGGCGATGTGCGGGAGCGTTTTCGGGTGCTTAAGATGAATCCAAGCAACCGGCAGGAGCCTATCTCCGAGCCTTACGAGATTGAAGGCTGGACTGGTTTTGACTTTGCCGGCCGAAACAATACCTACAGCGATTTCAAATGGCACTGGTATCATTTCACGGGTTTGGATTATGATGCCTTGCACAATGAAACCGGGATTTACATGATTCTGGGCGATAACAAAGGCTGGGCAGATCAGGATCAGGTGGACAATGAAAACGGCAATTACGACTACCTCATGTTCAACGACATTGACTTTGAGAATCCAGAAGCGGTCAGCCATCTCAAAGATTGGGTTCAGTGGTTTCTGGAAACAACCAAGGTTGATGGTTTTCGGCTGGATGCGGTCAAGCATATTGGTGAAAGCTTTATGACCGAATTTATCAGCCACATCAGGGAGCATATCAAACCCGACCTCTACGCCTTTGCGGAATACTGGAAAGGAGACAGCCAAGCCACCAGCCACTATATCGCTGATACTGGGCGGGAATTTGACTTGGTGGATGTTGTCCTGCATATGAATCTCTTTGAAGCTGGCAAACGCGGCAAAGACTATGATTTGACTCAGATTTTGACGGGCAGCCTGGTGCAAAATGATGCTCTAGAAGCTGTTACCTTCGTGGATAATCATGATTCCCAGCGCGGCCAGGCTCTGGAATCCTGCATCGAAGAGTGGTTCAAACCAGCAGCTTACAGCCTGATTCTTCTGCGGCAGCAAGGACTGCCCTGTGTCTTTTACGGTGACTACTATGGCATCTCCGGCGACTTTGCTCAGAAAGCCTTCCAAACGGAGATTGATAAAATGCTCTACCTCAGGCAGCATCATGTCTATGGCGAACAGGTTGATTATTTCGACCACTCCAACTGCATCGGCTGGGTTAACTTAGGATCCGATGAACATCCTGAGGGCTCTGCTATTGTCATCAGCAACTCCGACGCTGGCTGGAAACGAATGAACATGGGCAGTCTGAATGCCGGTAAAATTTTTGTGGATTATCTGGGCGGCCATCCCGATCAGGTGCAGATAGAAGCTGACGGCTGGGCCGCTTTCCCTGTTCAGGCAGGGGCAGTCTCAGCTTGGATTAACAAGGAGGCTCTGCCGCATGAAAAATAAACTCTTTCAGCTGGAGCAGGGCTTTCTGAACCCAAGCAGCCAGTCAAATCAAGACTGGCTAAACAGAACAATTCACGATGACTTTATTGAGATAGGTAAATCCGGCAGAATCTACAACAAACAGGAGGTTATTGCCGCTTTGACTGACCGAAAGACCGGGGAAATCGCAGAAATGCTAAAATTTGACTGCCGGCAGATTGACCGGAAGACCTGGCTGGTGCATTACCAGACAAAGCACAGCGCTCTTTCAGCCTATCGGACTTCTATTTGGCTGACTGACGAAGCCGACCCGCAGCTTTATTTTCATCAGGCGACAAAACAAAATCTTGCTAATAAGTAAAAAAAGCCCGTTGGGCTTTTTTTTACATTTTCTCCTCCAACTCAACATCCGGATACTTATCCGCAAACCAGCGCAGAGCAAAGTCATTTTCAAAGAGGAAGACAGGTTTATCAAAGCGGTCACGTGCCAAGATGTTACGGCTTGAGCTCATGCGTTCATCAAGATCTTCTTCCTTAATCCAACGTACGGTCTTCTTGCCCATAGGTGTCATGACGACTTCGGCATTGTATTCATTTTCCATGCGGTGTTTGAAAACTTCAAACTGCAGTTGTCCAACTGCACCTAACATGTACTCACCTGTTTGATAGTTTTT
Source organism: Streptococcus dentiloxodontae (assembly GCF_053206925.1). NCBI lineage: Bacteria > Bacillati > Bacillota > Bacilli > Lactobacillales > Streptococcaceae > Streptococcus > Streptococcus dentiloxodontae. Next base: position 166,755 of record NZ_JBRUHR010000002.1, read on the forward strand.
GTAAAGCTGGATAGCTCCTTCTTGTACCAGCTGTTCAATTCCTTTGTGGAAGGACTTCTGTTTCATGACATTTTTAGCAGAAACTTTCATAAAGAGCTCTGGTGTAAAGGTTGGCAGGGGCTCGAATTCAAATTTATTTTTACCAACAGTCAAGCTGTCTCCAACCTGATAAGTTCCTGTGTCATAAACTCCGATAATATCACCAGCAACAGCATTTTCCACATTCTCACGAGATTCAGCCATAAACTGGGTGACATTTGACAGTTTAACGCTCTTGCCAGTGCGAGCAAGATTGACAGACATACCGCGCTCAAATTCACCAGACACAATACGAACAAATGCAATCCGGTCGCGGTGGCGGGGATCCATATTGGCTTGAATTTTGAAAACAAAACCTGAAAAATCTTTATCCAAGGGATCAATGACTTTATCATCAGTCGTCTTGTGGCCGTGGGGCTCAGGGGCAAATTCTAAGAAAGAATCTAGGAAGGTTTGCACACCAAAATTGGTCAAGGCAGAGCCAAAGAAGACAGGCGTCAATTCACCCTTTAAGATAGCTTCTTGAGAGAATTCATTGCCAGCTTCCTGCAGCAATTCAACATCTTCTAAGACCTGTTCATAGAAAGGATTGCTGGCAAAAATCGCAGCTCCTTCGTCAAAAGAAGCAAAGCGATTATCACCCTTGTAGAGTTCAAGACGCTGATTGTATAAGTCGTAGAGACCTTCAAAAGATCTTCCCATACCAATGGGCCAGTTCATAGGATAGCTATCAATCCCCAGCACTTCTTCTAGTTCTTCCAATAAATCCAGCGGCTCGCGCCCATCACGGTCCAATTTGTTAATAAAAGTAAAAACTGGAATGTTACGGTGTTTGACAACCTCGAAAAGTTTCTTGGTCTGTGCTTCGATACCTTTGGCAGAATCAACCACCATGACAGCCGCATCCACTGCCATCAGAGTACGGTAGGTATCTTCCGAGAAATCCTCGTGCCCAGGTGTGTCAAGGATATTAACGCGTTTACCAGCATAGTCAAACTGCATAACAGATGATGTCACCGAAATCCCACGTTGTTTTTCAATATCCATCCAGTCAGACTTGGCAAAAGTCCCAGTTTTTTTCCCCTTAACGGTACCGGCCTCACGGATTTCACCCCCAAAATAAAGCAGTTGCTCCGTAATCGTCGTCTTACCAGCATCTGGGTGACTGATGATGGCAAAAGTCCGGCGTTTTTTAATTTCGTCTTGTAAAGTCATTGTTTTCCTTTTTTGTAAAATAGCAGAGCTAATAAATAGTTGTCTCGGGTACACAAAAAGAGCTGTACCCACAGCCCTTCTATTATAGCGGAAAATTAACGTTCTGACAAACGTCTTTGTACCCTCCTTAGGAAAACCCAATCAATCACTAACAGCATGACTGTTAAGACAAGTGTGACTGCCAAATAACGGAACCACAAAGGAGTTTCTGCAATAAGTGGTGTATGACGCAAAATGCCATAATTACCACCTGTTACAAGATTAACCAAGACCAAGAAGAAATCCAAAACAGCTGTATAAAATGCAATGGCCTTCCAACTGAGAAAATTAGCCTTATAATAGCGCATCAAATAAATGATACTACCAACTAGAAGGGCATAATGCCCTAGTAGAAATGAAATTCCTGTAATATGCGGAAAAGTATAAGGATCAAAAACTGGATAGCCGATGGCAAAAATAGCTCCACTAGCTCCCATCAAAGCGAAATATTGCTTGATCTTACTGCCATTTGGCAAAAGCAGAACCGCAAACATAGCCAACCTGCAATGATAAAAGGGCAGACTGTTAGAAAGCGGAATCTGCTGAACCCCATACCAAATATAAAGAGAAACCAGCTGAAAGCTCTGCAAAAATTGGTAAGTTCGCAAAAGCCATTTCTTTTGATAATAGGTCACAGACAGCCAAATTAAGCCCAGCAAAACAAAAAGCATCAACAAATAAAGCGGAATCGATATAAGGGGCGGATTGGTCTGGTTTGTTGTAAAAAAATCAGTCATCCCAACTTCCTTTCACTTTCATGTTTTACCCTTCTTGCAAGGCCTGAACAACTTCATCAAGCTTCATTGAATGTGACCCTTTTAGAAGAACCTGATCTTTTGGATGAACCACTTCTTTAACTTTGGAAATCAGGTCATCAAACTGATCTTGATCAGCTGTTTTTTTGAAATAATAAACATGCCCTAACGGAAAGATTTGACTGGCCAGCTGCGAAAGAGGCTGAACAGCCTCACCGTAAAAAATCATGGTATCAAGGACATCTGGTAATAGGCTGGTAATCATCTGAGTATGCAACTCCAATGACTGCTCTCCCAACTCCTTCATATCTGCCAGCACCGCAATTTTTTTTCCGCCATCATTGGCAGGAATACTCGAAAAAGTCTCCAAAATAAGCTTCATAGCCGTTGGATTAGCATTATAAACATCAGATAAGATATCAGCGCCATTAGCCGCCTTTTTCCATTCCGTACGATTTTTTGTCAACTGTAAATGGCGGAGCGCATAAAGAATGCTGTCTTCTGACACTCCGATACGTTTGGCTGCATAGGCAGCAACCAAGGCATTTGTCGCATTGTATTTTCCAGGGACAGGCAAATAGACTTCTTGCGACAGAAAATCCGTTTTGAAGGTCAGAGAATCTTTTTGTTCAGATAAATCTGATAAGGACAGCTCTGCATTTTCCCCAAAACGCACCACATCAAGTGTAGGTAAAAGGTAAGGATCAATGATTGGATCATCAGGCACAAGCAGGAGGGAGCCAGCTGGCATACCGTCTGTTATCTGCATCTTCCCTTCGGCAATCTTATCTCTGCTGCCAAAAAATTCTAAATGAGCCTCACCAATCAAGGTCACAATAGCAGTCTTGGGTTTAGCCAGTTCTGACAGTAATTTTATATCCCCAAGATGATCCTGTCCCATCTCAAGCACAATTTTTTCAGTATCATCAGGCATATGTAAAACCGTGTAAGGCAGTCCTATTTCATTATTATAGTTGCCCTGGGTTTTATAGGTTTTATAGGTTGTTGCCAGAATATCATGGAGCATGTCTTTAGTGGTTGTTTTCCCATTTGAACCTGTCACAGCAATGACATCTACACCAGTTTTTTCCAGATAATAAGCAGCCAACTTTTGAAAGGCCGACAAAGTATCATCAACCAAAAGATATGGTCTGTCTTCAGCCAATTCTTTTTCTGAAAAAGCTGCGGCAGCCCCATTTTTAAAAGCCAGATCAATAAAATCATGACCGTCACGCGCCCCTTTGAGCGGTAAAAAAAGATCTCCCGGCTTAATCTTACGAGAATCAAATTCGATCTGATTAAAAGTCATCTCATCAAAACGGTTTATATTATTTTTAGCAGCAACTGCCTGTGCGATTTCGCGGAGTGTTAACTTCATGTTTAAACTTCTTTCCATTAATTGGACTCAACAATAAAAATAGAAGAGCCGTGACCCTTCTATTATAGCATAATTGGATAAAGCTTCTACTGTGCAAGATACATAGTATTGACCAATGTTCTACCGTAGACAATGGCTCCCTGATCATTTGGATGCACCCGATCCTCAGTCAGTAGGCTTGTTTCTTGATTAATGCTGGCGCTGTACCAATCAACAATATGAAGATTAGGATAAGCTGCTGCTGCTTGAGACAGTACCTGATTGACCTGATCTGTCCAATAATATTGAGATTGTGTCAGATTAACATTGACCCAGTAGACCTGACGGTCGCCCAGTTCATTCATCATTGTTGAGACGGTTTCAGAAGTCAATATCTGACTGCCATCCGTGTTGATTCCCAAAGAAATGACAACCTTTTGAGCCTCCGGATAATTGGTTAAGGTTTCAGCGATAAAATCAGGACCATGTTCTCCTGAACGGCCAATAACACCATCAATATAGGCATTTGGAAACAGCTCACGCAGATTATTATAAGTCATAGAAATGATTGAATCCCCAACAATAGCAACCTTGTCATTCTGAGCAGCTTCTACCTGATTAGCCGCAAGACCATATTTGTCAACAATGGTTTGAACTTCAGGCGATACTGGAGCAGACGGCAATGTCTCCATCTTTTGCTCATTCATTTCAATTTGTTTTTTTATAGTATTTTGTGCCTCTGTCTTATCTGGTGCTGTTATAATCACAAACAAACCGATAAGCACGATAAGTATCAGAGTATAACTGCTCAAAATCTTGCCGGCATTTTTAAAACTAGCTGGACTTTTCAAGAAACACTTGAGACGGTTTCTTAGCTCTGTCCATTTTAAACGCCTGAATGGTGTTTCAATCAAACGGTAGCTAAGCTCTGAAATAATCAGCAAAATAGCCAATTGGCAAAGAATACTCCAAACACTGCTAAGATGGGAGGCTTTCAAAGGAAAGAGAGAAAAAACGGGCAGCTGCCACAGATAAAGAGCGTAAGAACGCTGACCAAGATAAGACAGCAAAGGATTAGACAAAAATCGCTCTATCCCCAAATTAGGAATAGCAGCCCAGACAATTCCAAGGGCAGATATCAGACTAAAGAAAAACATACCGCCTTTATAGGTTAGCCAATTTTGGTCTGGTAAAAAGAACAGAAGCTCAACAATTATGAGCAACAGCATAACCCCCTGCAGGTTCAAAAGCCGCTTTTGCTTTTTAGTTAAAACCAATGTTCTCAGCCGCTGGCTGGGAAAGAGCACCGCTGTCATTGCTCCCAAAAGAAGACTGAAAACCCTTGTATCTGTCCCATAGTAAACACGAGTTGGATCCTGACCGCTTTGGTACAGCAAAGCCATTAACAAAGCGGATAAAATCGCTCCTATCCCCATCAGAAAAGCAGGTTCTCTTTTATGACGGGTCAATCTCAAAACCATTGCCATAACCCAAGGCCAAATTAAGTAAAACTGCGCCTCAATAGCTAAACTGTAAAGATGTTTAAAAGGAGCTTCCGCAACCATTTGTGCAAAATAAGAACCGCCCTTGACAATCTGCCACCAATTATAAAAGGATAAGCAGGCTGCGATAAAGGTCATCCTCATTTGGTTGAGCATATTAGGCTGAAAGAAATAAAGGTAAAGAGCTGTCAGCACCAATACTGCAAACATGAGAGGAAAGAGCCGCTTTATTCGGCGAACATAAAAAGCTTTAATATCTATTCTTCTGTTTTTGTCGAACTCTTGTGCCAAAAGATCTGTAATCAAATAGCCCGACAGTACAAAGAAAAGCGTTACTCCTAAATAGCCACCCTTAAGCTCTTGAGGAAAAAGGTGATAGAGCAAAACTGCTAAAAGGCCGATAGCTCTTAATCCATCTAACCCTGTGATATAGTCTTTTTTGCGAGATGCCGTTCCTAAAAATTGGGTGTTTTTGCTTACTCGTTTTTTCATGATGATCAATTTCTTTTATTATCTTATTGACTAAGGGGAAGAATGAATCTACTGCTGTCCCTAAAACCTTGTTACAATAGCATCTAATTGCGATACTTTCATCTAAAACAATAGCAAAAAAACCAGTCTAAATCAAGTCACTTCTAATCTATTTTTATATTTCAGAAACAAAAAAGAACAGCCGGAGGGAGCCAGCTGTTCGGAGTTAGGAGATTTCATCTTCTAAAGGAGGTTTAGAAAGATGGCAGAAAGGTGGATGAGACCTTTCTGTGAAAAAAGAAAAGTTTAGGATGGTTTAAGTATATACTAACTAGTGGCTTCTGTCAATACTTTTTATTTATTTTTTTGAAATAACTAGATTAAATGGCTCTCACGCTTAGTGAACATCTCTTGTGCCAATTCAACCAGCTCTTCAATCAAATCAGGATAAGCTAAGCCCATATTTTCCCAAAGAAGCGGGTACATGGACCACTGGGTGAAGCCTGGCATGGTATTGAGCTCGTTAAGATAGATATCACCTGTCTCAGTCAGGAAAAAATCACAGCGCGATAATCCGCAGCCGCCAATCGCTTGAAAAGCTTTAGCCGCGTATTTTCGCATCTTGTCCATGGCTTGATCTGGAATATGGGCTGGAATAGCCATTGTAATCTGATTATCAATATATTTAGCTTCATAATCATAGAAAGCCACTTCTTTAACAACCTCTCCTGCCTCTGTTGTCTTGACGGTACTGTTGCCAAGAATGCCAATTTCAATTTCACGCGCAACTACACCTTGCTCAATGAGAATACGGCTGTCATACTTTAGAGCTAAATCAATCGCTGAGCGGAGCTCATTTTCATCTGAAACACGGGAAATACCGACAGACGACCCCATATTAGCTGGTTTAACAAAAACAGGAAAACTTAACTTGCGCAGAGTCTCTGCAATTGCTGCTTCAAGATCGCTGCCTTCAATATAAACAGTGTAAGCGACCTGAGGCACTCCAACCGTCTCCAAAACCTGTTTGGTTGCAATCTTGTCCATAGCAATGCTGGATGACATGATATTCGTCCCGACATAAGGCATCTTGAGAATTTCAAGAAACCCTTGAATAGAGCCGTCTTCCCCCATAGGACCATGAAGAACAGGGAAAACAACAGCTCCCTTCTCATAAATATCACTGGGTTTGACTTGCTGGCTGATAATGACAGTGTCATTGGTCATGAGCTTGTCAGTCTCATCTGGTGGACTTACGAACTCCTGTGTCTTGATGAAATCACCAGCTTGTGTGATGAAATAAGTTTTTACAGAAAATTTGTCGTAGTTAACAGCACGCATCACGCTTTCAGCCGAAAGAACCGATACATCGCGTTCTGCAGAGCGGCCGCCGTACAATAGGATTAAGGTTTGTTTAGCCATGAAAGTTCCTTTTCTATTCTGAGATGTCATTAGCTTTTATTATACCGTATTTGGGGATGATTATCAAAAGCTAGTTAAGAAAAATTTACTGCGAACACCAGTTCTCTTGCTGTCTCTTTTTGTTAGAAATAATTCACTTTTTCTATTGACAAGAAATTCTATAAGTGATATATTTATAACAGAAAAAAGTTATAAATAATTCACATATATGTCAATGAGAAAGAAGGTCTGACTCATGAAAAACCATGTTTACAAACGGATTGCATTCGCTATTGTGCTTCCTCAACTATTTGTCATCTGGCTGATCTCAACTGACTCTCATCCTGTCTGGATCAAACATGTCACCTTTGGCATTACAATGGCTTTGATTTTCATTATCTTTACCATTGTCAATACCGTCACATTTCCTGATAAAGCTGCCAAGTCTGATCTTAAAAAAGCTCCTCAGCAAAAACAAAAATTCCGTTGGAGCTACTTGATACCAAGCTTATCTGTTATCCCAATTATGATTGTCAATGCCGCAGCTAGTTCAAATCCTGTTAGCTTCAAGCTTTCTGTTATAGGCATAACATTGGGTTTGATAGCCATCATTTTCGCTGCCACTGCTTGGCTGGTGAATCGTCACTAAGAAAGTTAGAAAGGTTACTGGCTCATGAAAAATAAAAAATGGCTCTACATTTCCTGGCTTCCCCTGATGTTACTCTTGTGGTTTCTCACTCCGCAGAGTCATCCTGCTTGGATAAAACCTACTGTTTTCATTAGTGTTCTACTGGTTCAAGCTATCATTCTGTTGGTTCAAGCTATCATTCTGTGGTTCTTTCGCAAGGAAGCCTTCCAAGATCCAGAAAATCGTTATTTTGGACTGACTGAAAAATTGTACAGCCTAACACTTCTTGCCGCAATGGGGATTTATATCAAAGGTATTTGGGCTTTTACTCCAAATACCAATCCTATCTGGTTAAAACCTGTCTTTTTGGGATTGGTGCTCTTGATTTTAGTTGCTTTCTTCCTCTACTTCGCTTTTAAAAAAGTAGACGAAAAACCTGATGAACGTTTTTATGCTGACTTGGCTAAGGCCGCTTGCCTGACCTTGACCTTAATGTTAGCCAGCTTGATAATTTTGAGTGTCATCACCTTCTTTTTACCATTTACTCTGACAGCTGGGATGGTTTTGATTTTCGGCGCAGTGATGATTTTAACCTTTGATATTGCTTTCTTCCTCTTTGAGAAAAGAGGTGCTTAATATGGCTAATATTGTCACTAATCTCAAAGAACTGCGGAAAACTAAAAAAATGAGCCAACAGGAACTGGCGCAATTAGTCGGTGTTCGCAGAGAAACCATTGTCCACCTAGAAAACAACCGTTACAACCCGTCACTTGAAATGGCACTAAAAATCGCAGAGATTTTCCAGCTGCCTGTGGAAGATATTTTTCAACTGAATAAGGAGGAAGGCTCATGAAAACACATACTTGCCCTTACTGCGGGGAAACGCAATTTGTGACAGCTAAGCAAAATAAAGGCTATGCTGGTATCTCACGTTCAGGCAGTGCTACTAGCATAGGCCAATCGATCTGCCTAGAAATCTGCAAAAACTGTGGAACAGTTGTTCGATTTTTTGTCGAACATCCTGAAAAATTAAGTTAAAAGAGATTGGGACAAAAGTTCCTAGGATTATTATATAAATAGTCGTAACAGTTTGACGCAGTGGTTGGGAGAAAGACTTGTTGGCTACGCCAACTTAGTCTTACCCCTACACAGTTCATTAGGTGCTTTTTGACACTTGCTTCGCAAGTCCTATTTCCCACCTCAAACAATTCTCAATTGTTTGAGCAATAAACTCTGCTGGTTGGATATCCTTATCCCTTGCTAGACAAGATACCAAGAGCGTTCGCGGATAAAGTCAAAATAGGGATTTCAACAAGGAGTCGTTAAGCGACTCTAGGCGAAATCATCTTTTTGACACAATCCGCAGCTCGTGTTCAATTGACAAGATACAAAGAGCGTTTACGAGCAAAGGCAAAATAGGAGTTTTGACGAAGAGTCACAAGACAAACTATCTTTTTGACCCAGCTCGCAGCTCGTGTTCAATTACGCAAGTGATAGCTCCAACAGTTTGGGGAACTGTTGGAGGTTATCTAATCCTATGAACGTTAGTTCATGTCAATCCCTAATAAACTGTGTGGGGGGATTACAAAATCAATTTCTACAAAATCCCAATTCGCTTTTTTGTTTTTAAGCTCATGAAGAAAACATCCACTGGATATTTTCTTTGTCCCACTCCCCTTTTTGATAGGATAAGCAAGCAACAGCTTAATAAGAAAGTCAAGGCTGTCAAACTGTCTGTTCCGTACTTTTCAAGCGGACTATTGATTTGTCTGGATATTTGTAAACAATGCAGTATGGTTATCAAGCTTTTATGTGAAAAAACACGAAAAGTTGTTCTAATTAAAAATAGAGCCTAAATGGCTCTATTTGTTTGTATGGCTGTTAACACCAATCCCTAACAGCAGTTTGTCCTGCGATTCGGCCAAAGGTGAAAATATCCGTTAGGGAGTTCCCGCCAAGACGATTGCCCGCATGAAGGCCGCCGGCTACTTCACCTGCTGCATAAAGTCCTGAGATAACTTGACCAGCTTCATTGATGACATGAGTCCTTGTATCAATCTTTAAGCCTCCCATAGTATGATGAATCGCTGGCTTACGCGGTGTTGCATAAAATGGTGCCACCTGACATTTAAGATCAAAACCGCCCTTGTCAAACTCTGGATCATAGCCTGCATCCACATAAGCATTGTAATTTTTAATCGTTGTTGCAAATACTTCTGGATCCACTCCAATTTGCACAGCCAATTCTTCCAAAGTATCCGCACGAAAGAGGGTACCAGCTGCTACTTGGGCATCAATTTTTTCCTGACTGGTATTATAAGCTGTTTCTTTAATCTTATCATCGGCAATCAAATAAAAGAGTCCACCGTTATCAATAGCTGCCTGTGAGAGTTTATCGCGGCTGCCGTATTCATCAACGAAACGTTTGCCTTCTTGATTAACCATAATAAAATTCGCTGGCGGAACCTGCAAGCCTGAAAAGAGGGCTCCGGTTACAGGGTCAGATACAGGCATCATTTGACTAAAGCCCATACCGACAAGTTCCGCACCAATACTTTGACCAAGAACAATACCATCACCTGTCACCGCTGGGGTATTTGAGGTAGCAATATCATCGTCAATTTTAGTCCAATAGGTATTGTATTTTTGAAGCATCTTGGTGTTAGCACCAAAACCGCCCGAAGCCAGAATAACTGACTTAGCACGAACTATGATTTTTTGACCATTGCGCCCTGTTGCTAAAACACCACGAACAATACCATCTTCAATGAGCAGCTCCTTGACCGGAGAATCTGTTAAAATGGTAGCCCCCTTAGCACGAACATAGTTATCAAGAACTGAAATAAAGGCATACCCCATTGGCACTTTTGGTTTATGACCGCGTCTCCAGAGGGCACCAACTGGCATAGTGACTTCGCTGCGGTCAAATTCCACCCCGATGTCTTCCAGCCATTTGACAGACTCAAGTGCATGCTCCGTCAAAATTTTGACCAAGTCATAATCGCCATGAATTTCATTGCCTTTAAGGTCAGTACGCTTTCCTCCAATATAGGTTTGAATGCGATAGAGCAGCTTAGAATCAAAGAGATAAGTTGGATCTTTGAGATAATTTTCCAGCTCAGCCTTTAACAGACGAAAATCTTCCAGATATTCAGGGTCAATTTCAGCTTCATCTGTCCTAATCAGCTCTTGCAAATTATGAGCCTCGCCGGGATTAGCCGCAAAGGTATTTTGCCATTCTGGCCAAGGCGCATTCATTGGGCCGCCAGCACGGACAGTATTTCCGCCAAGAGCTGGGAATTTCTCAACCACCATGACTTTCTTCCCTTTTTGGAGAATAGCTGCCGCTGCTGCCAAACCAGCTCCACCGCCGCCAACAACAACAATATCGGTCTCGTACTCTTTATCTTCCTTATCCAGAGCCGAAGGTGCCTTAGGACGGCTGCGAAGGACATCAGGATTAGCACCAGCCAATTTGATTGCTCGGGCAACACCATCCAAAACGCCATTTGACGTAACAGAAGCACCAGACACAGCGTCAACATTAAGCGTTTGACCTTCTAAAATTTCAGCAGGAATACGGGTGAAAACAATATCTGAAATCCCAGAGGTTTCACCAGATGAATCAATCTCAATTTTTTCAATACGCTCCTCAGAAAGAGTGACCTCCATTGGAAGTTTACCATTATGTCCTTCTGTTGTTACCTGATAAGTCCCCGGTTCAAAAGAAACTTCTTCAGGTAAATTGAGCTGATTGGCCACTTTAACAAAACGCAGGAAGCGTAAGAAGCAGCTATCAAGGAAGTCAACTGTCCCTTCTGATTTCAGATTTCCATTATCATCAAATGCCTGATGAGCACAGCCCAAAAGGAACTCGCTTCCTGGCATGACACTGGCATTTAAACCTGGGGCATCAAGAATCTGGCGCAAGTGAAGCTGGGCACGTGAAGAGCCTTGAATATCGTAAGAAGCTCCAACAATCATAGTCGGTTTGCCAGTCAAAGGGTGAATGGTAAAGGAAAGCCATTCCAACAAACTGTTTAAACTCGAAGGAATTGAATGATTGTGTTCAGCCGTCGCAATAATCACCCCATCGGATTCGGTAATTTTTTTATTAAAAGTCTGAATAATCTCTGAATCCGTCTGATCATCTGTTTCATTGAACATAGGGACATCAGCAATTTCCAAAATTTCAATGTCCGCTTTCTTAGCAAAATGCCTTTGCATGAATTGCAATAACAGACGGTTGTAAGATTTTTTGGCATTTGTACCAACAATAGCAACTAATTTCATACTTGCTCCTTTCTATTTGGCATCCCAAACAAATGCTTTTTTACGCTTCGTATCCTCTGGCTTAACCACTTGATTGGTAATCTTGACAAATTCTGTAAATGCCTCAAATTGTTCCTCCAGCTCTGCTACTTTTTCAGGATTATTAAGATTGCAATGGTCATCCAAAACCTGAGCAGAATGCCCAAGGAAGAATTCTGTCCCTGGCATGACACGAGCCTTTAGTTCAGGTGAATCTAAAATCTGACGTAAATGTGCCTGAGCACGAGATGTTCCTAGAGCTCCCAGTGAGCAGCCAACAATCATAGTCGGTTTATTGGTGAGAGCACGGCTGGTGTAAGCAATCCATTCTAAAGCGCTGGATAGAGGTGCTGGAATCGTATGATCATACTCAGGAGTTGAGATAATAACAGCATCCGCTGCTAAAATTTTTTCCGAAAATTCTGAGACAGCTGCTGGAGCTATTCGATCTTCTGGCTGATTAAAAGCAGGTAAATCCTTGATTTCAAGCACATCAATATCTGCCTGATCCGCAAAATGTTTTTGGATAAATTTTACCAGTTTTCGATTGGTTGAACGTTCTGAATTTGTCCCAACAATGGCTACAAACTTCATAATACCACCTCTTTCATCTTTTTTAATCTATGTTTATCTTACTACTATTATTCTTGTTTTTCAAAACCAAATAATACCAAATATGTTTAAATTAAAAAGACTGGGACAAACCGCGATGATTGTTGCGCAATCATCGCGGTTTGTCCCAGTCTATCGAAATTAAAGATGAAGCACACCGAAAATCCAAGCTGTGATAATAACAACTAGATTTGTCACAAACATAATTGGCGCCGCATGCTTGGTAAATGGCTCTGCTTCAATTTCACAAAGGGTCGCTCCAACATAAGTTGAGCTGTTCATTGGTGTTACACTGGTGGCAAGAGCCAAATTGCAGACGAAAGGTGCAATAATATAAATCGGTGACAGGCCAAAGGTAGCTCCAATTGAAATGAAGAGAGGATACAGGGCATTATAAAGCTGATAAGGAACAAAATAAATAATTGGTACACAAAGAATTAGAAAAATAATATGAATATAATTCATTAAAAAGCCAGGGAAAGTTTTCTCCAAAAGTTCAGCCAAAGAAGCAATCATAGACATTTGACTGCCATCTGCTGGTTCAGCATTAAAAACAGCTAAATAAAAGCAAATCGCTAAAAGCATAATCAATACATTAAAGAAGGTTCCAGCTGATTTATTCCAAATTTCATTGAAATTTTTAGGATAATTGATCGTAGCTGTCAATACACAGGCCATAATAAAGACAAGATAAGACGGCCATTTAAAGTAGGACAAAGCCACAATAACGACGATAAAAATGAAAAGATTAATCCAAAAAAGTTTTGGACGTGCATTAGGTTTGTCAACCGTTTCTTCTGCATCTTCATGAACAGATGCTTCTCCTTCTGGCAATCCTAAAGTACCATATGCCTTTCTATGCTTGTAGGCAAAATAAATCCACTGCAGGATTATGGCAGGGATAAAACATAGACCCCAAGGGATAGAAGCTACCGCTAATTGTTCAGCATTGGTTCCTGCCATAGTTGCAGACATAATAAGACCGATTCCCCAAGGCAACCAGCACATGGCAGCAATTGCAGTCTGACAAAGAATGAATGCCACTTCCCGATTGAGTTTAAATTTATTGTAAAGCGGAATCATAAGCGGAAAGCAAATGAGATAGGTTGTTGACATATTAGCAGTCAAATAGGCTACCGCTCCAATAAGGGTGGTTAAAATCATAATGCCGACAACATTGAGACGTTTCCCGATTTTCTTGATAATGGCATTGATAATTTGATCGAACATCCCTGTTTCGGTCAGCATGGTAAAATAAATAAGGCCAAAAAGCAGCATATAGCCGACCGATTCCATTACCGATGAAATTTGTTTCAAGATAAAACCGCTGGTTTCTGTGAGAGTATATCCCATCAGCAAGCTAAATACCACTGGAATAACAAAAAGAATAAAATTCATAGGGATTTTATTCCAAATGACTAAAGCAACAATAATAGCCAACATGATAAGAGCGAAGATGGCTGGACTCATAACGTTCTCCTTTTTTCTACAAGATCTTGTTACCGTTTTCACATAGACCTATTTATTGTATCATAAATTAGCTAAAAAGTGGTTGATGACCCTGAAGTGCCTAATGAACTGTGCAGAGGAAACTCTAGGTTAGCTAAAGCCACTTGGCTACCTCAAAACGTCCAGTAGATGTTTTGAGTCCCAACCACTGCTTTATGATGTTAAAACAAACTCTAATTGAAGAGGTTGGACTTTTGCCCAACCTCCATTTTTTGCTTAAGACAATTTTAAAGTTTCAAGGGTATCGCGCAAACGTCCAACTGGTACTTGGCCTGGCGCTGAAGCTTGTTTAGCTGCACCAAAGGTAGCAGCTGATCCAAAGACTTCGCCAGAGACACGGCTGACCATGCCTAAAGCACCCATTGACATAGTAATAAGTGGTTTTTTGACTGTTTTTTTAGTTTCAACAGTTGCAGACAAAAGGGTCAAAACATCTTCATTTGACTGCGGCATCACAGCAATTTTACAAATGTCAGCTCCCTTAGCATTCATCGCCGTTAAACGTTTGACGATTTCCTCTTTGGCTGGAGTGGCAAAGAAATCGTGATTGCACATGACAATTTTAACGCCTTTCTTGTGTGCCAAATCAACGGTTACAGCCACTTCTGCTTCATCCATAAAGAGCTCTACATCCAGCAAATCAGCTGCGCCATTTTCAAGAATATCTCGATAAATAGCAAAATAAAGTTCATCAGACAGCTCCATTTCGCCGCCTTCTTTTTTCGTACGAAACGTTACTAAAAGAGGTTTCTGGATAGCCTTTTTAACCTTGTGCGACAGAGCAGCAGCTGCACCTTCTGCAGCAACATCCTGATACCAATCAATCCGCCACTCAATAAGATCGCAGTCCAAATCATGCGCCTCAGCAGCAGCCTTTAAGATAGCTTCCTCTGTAGTGCCGACAATCGGTACGATGATCTTAGGACGTCCTTGGCCAAGAACAACATTTTCAACAGTTACAGTAGACATAATTTTTCCTTTCTTTTTAAAAAAGGACGGGACAAGTCCCATCCCATATCATTTTATTTGCTTGCTTTTGTGTCAATCACTTGGTAGTAACGAATAAAGACAATCACAGCAATCACAAAGCCAATGATGGCAAAAATTGTATCCATCCACATAACACCTTGCGTTGACATGCGTCCGCCAAAGAATGGAATAGCAAATGATGCGATAGAACCAAATGTATAGAAAATAGAGGTAATGGTACCTTTACCAGTTGGGAAGAATTCTCCCATAACGGTCAAACCAAGCTGCATCACACCACCTGCTGCGAAGAAACCAACCAGAGCCGCACCTATGGTCAAGACCGTAGGACTTGGGAAAAGTGTCATCGCACCAATAGCTAGCATAGACATGAAAGTATAAGGCAAAACGAGATTAACGGGACGAATTTTCAGACCAACGAGAGCTGTGAAAGCTACACAGATAAGCGTCCCTGTTGAATAATAAGTAATCAAAAGCGATGCCGCTTTCTCTCCCATGCCAGCAAAATCTTGGGCATAAGCTGAGATAAATTGTGAAATCGTGTAAAAAGTCGCTTGTGAAATAAAGCCGTAAACAACAAAGGCAGCACCTTCAATAAACATATTTGGTTTTGATTTAAATACTGTTGTTGCTTCTTCTTCAACAGATTCGCCAGACTCTGCAGCAGCCTTAGCATCCTCATCTGGGAATGGTACAGCCCAGATAAAGATGGCGTTAAGAGCAAGGACAATAGCTGCAAGCCAGAAAGTCAATTGGTAATGTCCCATGCTTGAAGCAAGGATAAGAATAAATGGCAAAATCCATT
Organism: Streptococcus dentiloxodontae; assembly: GCF_053206925.1. Classification (NCBI taxonomy): domain Bacteria; kingdom Bacillati; phylum Bacillota; class Bacilli; order Lactobacillales; family Streptococcaceae; genus Streptococcus; species Streptococcus dentiloxodontae. The sequence continues at coordinate 182,386 of NZ_JBRUHR010000002.1, forward strand.
GTCCAATTTGAACAGCTGCTTTGATAAGAACCGTTGCTGTACCAGCTGCTTTAGGGAATGATTCCATAAGTGCTGGATAAGTTCCAGAGTCAAGGAAGGAATTAGCAATACCAGCGATGATCGTCAAAATCATAGCAACAGTGATATTAGGCGCATAAATCAGTCCCACAAAATAAAGAATATAGGACGCCATTCCTAGGTAGACAAAGGGCTTACGACCAAATTTGTCTGAGAGGTAGCCAGAGAAAATGATGGCAATCAAACGACCAATCCCAAGCATGGAAACAACGGTCATAACGCCCGCAGCATTTGTTCCCCATTGGAGACCAAGAGAGTCTTTATTCTGAGAAATGATAATAACCCCGATACCATGAATAATATAGTTGATATAGAGGCTAAGCCCTGTTAAATAATAGTTATGTTTTTTCATAATAAACTTTCTTTTTAATTTCCTTATTGTGATTAGTCAAGACCAAGTGCTTGTTTAACATGGTCAATTGGCATTTCTTCGCCGGTGATAAGATTAAAGGCTTCTGCACCTTGATAAAGCATCATACCAAGGCCATTATAAGCTTTAGTCACACCATTCTCACGAACAAATTTAAGCAATTTTGTTTCAGCTGGAGCATAGACAACATCAAAGACAACGAGATCTGGACGCAGTACTGATGGATCATCTAAAAGGCTGACATCTTCTTGCGGATGCATACCAGCACTTGTCGCATCAATGTAAATATCACTTTCTGTGATTGATTTTTTAAAGGCTTCCTGATCTTCAAGCGGAGTGACTGTTGCTGCTGTATCTGTATTTTCATTGACCTTGCGTGCATTTTCAACAGCTGTAGCGTAATGTTCGTCGTCACGGTTAAAGATACGGATTTCTTTGGCACCATCAAGTGATGCTTGAATGGCAATAGCTGTGCCCGCACCGCCAGCACCTGTTAAAGTAACCACTTTACCTTTAATATCAAAGCCTTCCTCACGCAGCGCACGCATACAGCCAGTACCGTCTGTGACATGACCAACCAAATGACCGTCTTGATTGACAACGGTATTAACAGCGCCAGCTAATTTTGCAGCAGGAGAAATTTCATCCAAAAGTGGGATGATTTTTTGTTTGTTAGGCATGGAGACATTGGAACCTTTGATGTCCAAAGCGCGAATGCCTTTAACCGCATCTTCTAACTGGTCATTGCCAACTTCAAAAGCCAAGTAAGCATAGTCCATACCATTTTTGGCAAAGGATTCATTCCACATCGTCGGACTCATTGAGTGACGAATCGGAGTTGCAATAAGGGAAACAAGGAGTGTGTGTCCTGTAATACGTTCTGCCATAGAAATACCTCTTTTCTGAATAAAAAATATAATAATCAAAACCAATGTTAACGAATGATAAAATCCTAGTTAACAATAACTTTACGATAACGCTGTCTGACAATAGCTAGCGCAATAAAGCCAATGATTGCCAAGATAACATTATAGATAAATACAATATAAATATCAGCCTCTGCCATTAACCCTGTAAAATAAGGAGTTGTAGAAAGAGAAACAGCTGTCGCTAAAGAATAATAACTGGTTACAACACCTTTGCGCTGCGGGAAAAATTCCAAAAGAAGGGCTAAACCCAGCTGCCAAATGCCCCCAGCTGAGAAAAAACCAACCACCGCACTGGCCACCCACAAACTAACAATTGAAGGGAACAAAAGCATATAAAGCAAGCCCAAACCGGTCAAAGCTACACAGAGCATCATCAGGTTGGGAATGTTGACCTTTTTCATTGTGATGTAAGAAGTTGCAAAAACCGAAAGGAAGGAAAAAAGACTGTAATAGCTAACAAATAACATGCTGTCAGCCGAAGAGAGGCCTACTGTCTTTTCTGCAAAACTGGCTATCCACCAAACAAAGATATTGAAAAGGGACACCGACACGAAGGAAAAAACTAACAAGGCTAAGCCTTCAATATGAAATTTTGAAGCTACTTCTTTAGCCGTTTTATTTCTTGCCTCTGCAGAAGCAGGCTTTGTTTTAGCCAATCGGCTGGTTTTCTGAGGAAAAGTCATACGCCACAGAAAAAAGCCATTAATAAACAAACCAGCAGCACAAACAAATAAGGTCACCGAAAAAGACCAATTCTGCTGAATAGTCCAGCGGGTGGCAATGGGAAAGATGAACTGTCCAATAGAGATGAAGGCCTTGTTGAGAACAGACAAAGCTCCGCTGTCTTTTTCAGAAGGAAAAGCCTCAACTAGACTCGGGTAAGTTCCGGTATCTAAAAAAGCATTTCCACCGCCTGCCAGCAAGGCTGCAATAATAGCCTGCCAATAATTAGCTGAAAATATCAATCCTAAGTAAAAGGCTGAATAGGCTGTTACTCCAATGATAACTATCGGCTTACGTCCCATATAATCGCTCAGCCATCCGGCAAAGTTGAGAAAAAGGATCCGTCCAATCCCTATAGCTGATACAACCAAAGTCACCTGACTCAGACTAACTCCCCAGTTTTCTTGGAAAACCGTTTTGTTTTGAGTAATGACAATAGCTGCTATCCCTTGAAAAATATAGTTGATATATAAACTAGTAACCAAGGGAAGATAATGTGTATTTTTAACTGAAACCACCCCTTTATCACGTTTTATTCGTGATGATTTTCACTAATTATTATAGCAAAAAATCGCTTTCAAAACTACTGGGAATTTCTTTATGAATATGATAAAATCAATTTATCAAAATATGGCAAATCTATTTTAGTTTTTAATAAATAAGGAGCTCTGTTATGAATCTGCAGCAACTTGAATATTTTGTCAGCCTAGCTCAGACCGAACATATGACCCAATCGGCTAAATTGCTTAACACTTCTCAGCCTAACCTTAGTTACACCATTCATGAGCTGGAAAAAGAATTGGGAATCCCTCTCTTTGAAAAGCGGGGGCGCAATATCCAGCTGACCAAACACGGCAAGCTTTACTACAAATATGTCCGAGCTGCTCTTGATCAGCTAAACCAAGGCTACACCCTGTTAAAAGACTCTGTTGACCTATTTAATGGTGAAATTAATTTTGGCTTTATCTACACGATGGGGTCAGAAATGGTTCCTCATCTGACTAAAGATTTTGTGAAGGAAAATCCCAATGTTACCTTTCACTTCAAACAAAACAATACCAAGCAGCTGCTGAACCAGCTATTGGACGGCAGTCTTGACATGGCTATGGTCTCCTCATTTCAGGGCTATGACAGTCTGTCATTTACTCCTTTTACTTTTGAAGAATTGGTTGTTGTGGTTCCTGAAAATGACCAATTAACTAAACACAAAGAAATCTCGCTAGAAGAGATCAGTCAGCATGAATTGGTCTATTTCAATCAAGAATCTGGACTGCGTCAGTATCTGGATCGGCTTTTTCAAGAGCGCAATTTAAAGATCAACCCTGTCGTTGAAGTTGAAGAGGATCATACGATATTAGGTTTTGTCGGGCAGGGTTACGGCATTGCTATTTTGCCAAATATTCCGTCTATTTCCTCCTATCCTGTCAAAAAACTAGTTATCTCTGATAAATTTGATCAGCGTAATATCTATTTAGCGACGCGAAAAAATGCCTACATTCCGCCTATTGTAGAGAAATTCAAAGAATTTTGCCTATCCTATCATCAAAAATGAGCCCTGTTAAGAGCTCATTTTTTTGACAAGAACAGGATAGGAAGAGCTCAGGCTGAATCTGCTCTCTTAACTCAGACACTTCTACTGTTTCAAACAGATATTACTGCCGTTTAATATCACGGACGACAGCCTCGGCTGCTAATTTTCCTGAAGTTAGAGCCCAAGCATTGTTAGCACCTGATGGCGAATCTGTCCCCATGACACCGCCGACAACTTCACCGGCTGCATAGAGCCCCTCAATCAAAGCACCTCTGGTATTGACCACTTCAAGATTGGTATTAACCACAAGACCACCCATAGTAGTAGCAAAACGCGGTTTTTGTTCAACCAAATAATAAGGCCCCTGTCCAATTGGTTTTTGTAAAAACTGTAATTGACGGTTAAAGTCTTGATCACGTCCATCAGCAACAAATTGATTGTAACGTTTGACCGTGCTAGCAAGAGCATTAATATCCATACCGGCTAATTTGGCCAGTTCTTCAAGTGTATCCGCATGGAAGAAATATGGCGTTTGACTGCCATTATTTTCCAGCCAAGCAGCAATGTCTTGTTTAGAAATGCCGCCTTCTGCTACTTCTTCTTTGAAAATATCAAAGTGTTCCTGATCCATAAGAATATAGAGCATCTTAGGATCTTGCTGCATCAGAACATTTAAAATATCATGATTAGAAGCACGTTCATTAACCACACGCTGACCATTTGTATTGACTAAAAGAGCATTCTCACGAAGCACAGCGATATTCCCGCCAATAGTTGATTTAGCCTGACCAGGTGATACTTCAATGCCATTTGGATAGATCTTACCGTAATTCATCATACGAGTGGCAGCATCAATACCATGCGCTTGTGCCATCTGCAAGCCTTCTCCCATAGATGACTTGGTTCCATAGAAAAGTACATCACGCAGATCATCAGGCAGCAGATTTTTGTTATTACCGTAGCCGCCTGTCGTTAAGATAACAGCTTTAGCCGAAATGCGGTGCGTCTTTCCGTTTTCTTCCACAGCAATCAAGCCTGTAATGTCACCCTTATCATTGGTCATCAGTTTGGTAGCACGTGTTTTCAAAAGCAGATTAACACTTGATTCTGCCATTTTCTTGCGAACAGCAGCTGCAAAGCCATGACCTCCGTCTTTATAGGCTAACTCACGATTTTTGCTGTATTCTGCTAAAATATGAAGGCCTTCATCTGTATCGTACTGAACACCCATATACTCATTAACCCAATCAGTCGTCTGACCAACATTATCGGCGAGCAAGGCCAACAGTTCAACAACATTTTCTCCATTACCATTTTTAAGGAAGTCAGCTACCATAAAGAGTGCAGAATCATCCGAAACACCTGCAGCTTTTTGCAGTTTAGATCCCATGACTACTTGATTACCGCCAGAGACAGAAATAGCTCCGCCGATGAAACTCAGTTTTTCAATCAAGCTGACACGTAATCCTTCCTGTTCAGCTCTAAGAGCAGCTGAAATTCCTGCAGCTCCTCCGCCCACAACAATCAAATCAGTCTCTTCCTGAACCACTTCAGTAGAATATTCGGTTACTGGTTTTGGACGAGCTCTGAGAACTTCAACAGTCTCAGTATCTGCGGCTTTTTCTACGGCGTCAGCCACGCCGTCAATAACACCCTTTGAGGTAGCTGATGCTCCTGAAACAGCATCAACATTCAGTGTTTGAGCTGAGATAATCTGATCTGGTAAGGTTTCAATAACGGTGTCTGACAGCCCTTCCGACTCTTCTGAATTATCAATGGAAATCTTAGTGATAGCGTCTTTTGAAAATTCCACAACCATCGGCAGATCATTATTGTGACCATGCGCAATAACATTATAGGCTCCTGGTTTGAAGGAAAGTTTTCGGCTCAGCAATTCCTTAAGACGTGCAGCTTTTTCTTTTTCTTCTGCTGCATCTTTGACTAAAGAGAAGGTCGAATCCATAAATGTCCAAAGCGGACGGGGAATAACCAATTCACGACGCTGAGAAACGTCAGCAAAAGTCGGCACTTCCTCTTGCCGTTTGACTTTTTCTGGCCAATCAGGCTCAATCAGAAAAGCTTTCCCGACAGCAACCATATCATAACCCAACTCTAAAGCTTCATCAGCATCAGCCCTTTGAACAATGGCACCGACCCCAATGACAGGAATTTGAGCTAATTCTTCTGAACGCTGGCTGACGTATTTGGCAACCAGCATTTCATGGTCGGTTGTATCAACAATTGAACTGCGAGTATAGATACCCATTGAAAAATGGACATAGTCTAAACCATAGCTGGCAATAGTATTCAGGAAATACATGGTATCGTCAAAACGAATCCCCGGTTCTTCCAGTTCTTCTGGCGAAAAACGATAGCCCAAGATGAAGTCATCTGCCTTTTCTTCTGCAATAACGGCCTTGACCGCCTTGATAACCTCAATAGCAAAATGGGCACGCTTATCACGTGAGCCTCCCCAAGCATCGCTACGACGGTTGGAATGAGGTGAGAAGAATTGCTGCAAGAGATAAGTATTAGCCCCATGAAGTTCAATACCATCAAACCCTGCCTTGATAGCACGACGGGCAGCATCAGCATAAGCTTGAATCGCATCCAAAACCTGCTGATGGGTCATTTCTGTCGGTACAGGTGCATTGGGACGAAGGGCGGCAACGGGACTGGCCGAAACAGGATTGCTTCCGCCATTCATTTCAGGAAAGGCCATCCGACCTGCATGGTAAATCTGAACAACAGCCTTTGAACCTTTGTCCTTGATAGCACTGGCTAATTCTGCCAAACCTTCTATTTTATCATCACTGTTAATCCCAAGAGCACCATTAAAGCCACGGCCTTTGTCATCAATAAAACAGGACTCAACAATAATCATGGCTGCCTGACCCGATCGGCGAGCATAATAGTCTATCAGCTCCCGCGGTACACCGCCGTCATAGTAAGCGGATTCCGTTGTCATAGGAGACATGGCAATACGATTTTTCAGAGTGACCTGCGAATTCGGTAAGGTCAACTCAGTAAATAATTTTGACATAAAGATACCCCCTTATTTATTAAATCTATAAAAATTATTTATTAATTATTAACTTCTTTATTGAATCATTATATAGTTTTTTGAACCTTTTGAAAAGTCAAAATCCGATGTTTTGTGAATTTTTTTACAAAAAAATGAAACCGATTACTTATCTGTTATAGCAATCATTTTTAAAAATTCGTTTTTCTGAAAATCCGATGTTTTTTCTCATGAAACAAGTAAAAAAGCCAAGATATTTTCAACAAAAATAACTTGGCTTTTCATTCTAAATGATTTTCTAAAAAGAGCGTTAAACCTCTGCTCCTAATTCATAGTTCGTGCCTTTAAGAGCCCGCTTGAGACTAAGCTTAAAAGGCTTTCCTTCAATAGTTGCCTGCTTTTTTTCTAGATCAACAGACACAGATTCTACACCGCGCACAGCAGAAAGCCGTTCAGTGACATTCTTAGCGCAGCCTTCGCATTTCATTCCTGCAATTTTATAAGTTTTTGACATAAGATTCTCCTTTTTATTATTGATGGGAAAGGCTAAGCCTTTGGACAATGGTGGTTATGTTCCAACAGTGAACTGTCGCATTCAACCGCTGACTCAATGATATTATGGTCTATCAAAAGATGATGTACAGCATCACGTACAGCCAACTCGTTAGTTCCCTTAGCACATTGAATATGAAGCATGGCAATGTGATGTCGGCCATCAATAGACCAAACATTGAACTGATTGATGGTCTCTAAACCATCTAAGGATAATAGCTGAGCTTCTAATTCCGTTAAGTTCAGACTGGCTGGACGTTTTTCCAAAAAGACGGTAAGGTTTCTGATAAACTTGGGAAGTGCCTTTGATAAGATAAAGATAGCAATTCCTACTGACAAAAGGGGATCCAAAAAATACCAATTTGTAAACTGCAAAATGACAGAGACTAGTAAAACTGCTAACCAACCCAAAATATCTTCGAGAAAATGCAGGCTCAGCACTGATTCCTGCTCAGAATGATCACTATCCAGCACTCGGCTGGCCAGAAGATTTACCATAATAGCAATAATCGCCAACCAAAACATTCCTCGACTGTTAACAGTTTCTGGATGGAAAACCTTGGGTACATTTTCCCAAAGCACCAAACTTGATCCAACAATCAGGATAGTTGATGTCAGCATGGCCCCTAAAAGGGAGAAGCGCAGGTAGCCCAAAGTATAATCACCGTCACTGTCCCGTCCAGAAACTTTTTCAAAGTAATAGGATAGACCAATAGCAAGGGCATCTCCAAAATCGTGGATACTATCAGCCAAGATAGCCGCTGAATTAAAGAGCAGACCAAAAATGAATTCTAAAATGGAAAAGCCCAAATTAGCCACAAAAGCGATAAAAATTGGCTTATCCGAACGAGATGAGTGGGAAAGAGACTTCTGCCCCATAATATTTAAACCTTTCTGGTTTTGAGACGCAGGCTGTTTAATACGACCGATACCGATGAGAAGCTCATAGCTAGGCCAGCAATCATTGGATTTAAAAGAGGACCGCCAAAGAGGTAGAGGACACCCATAGCAACCGGAATAGCGATAACATTATAGATAAAGGCCCAAAAAAGATTTTCTTTAATCGTTGAAATCGTTGCTCGGCTAATCGTCAAGGCCTTATCAACATCTGTCAAATCAGGTTTCATCAAAATAACATCTGCCGATTCAATGGCAATATCTGTTCCAGAACCCATAGCAATACCAACATCTGCAGTTGCAAGAGCCGGGGCATCATTGATGCCATCACCAACCATCGCAACTTTATGCCCTTTTGCTTTTAGATCAGAAACAACCTGAGCTTTCTGATCTGGCAGAACCTGACTGATAACCTGATCAAGACCCGCTTCCCGAGCAATGGCCTGAGCCGTCTGCTCATTGTCCCCTGTCAGCATGATTAGTTTCAAGCCTTTTTTCTTAAGTTTGCTGATAGCCTCTTGGCTGTCGGGTTTGAGCTGATCTGCGACTCCCAGAAGACCCAAGAGCCGGCCTTGACTGGCCACGTAGATTGGCGTTTGTCCCTTAAGAGTTAATTGGGCAAAATCATCTTGCGCTTGCGTCAGCGAAATGCCTTTTTCTTCCATGAGCGATTGATTTCCCACAAAAATCTCCAAATTAGCAATCGTTCCTTTAAGTCCAAAACCTGTTAAAGACTCAAAGTCTGAGACTTCCAGCAGAGCCAGACCTGTCTCCTTAGCTTTTTGGACAATGGCAGAGCTAATAGGATGCTGTGATAAGGCTTCTAAAGAAGCGGTCAGCTGCAAGACAGCTCTGCTATGTTCAGCTTTTAAAGAGTCATTTTCTTCATTTGCTAGATTAGCTGTCTGTCCAGCCGCTGTGATCAAGCCTTCAGAAAGTAAATCAGACACAGCATCGTAAGCTGCTAAAGAGACCAGTTCGGGTTTTCCTTGTGTAATCGTTCCTGTCTTGTCAAAGACGATGGTATCTACCTGATGGGTAAGTTCCAAGCTGTCACCGGTTTTATAAAGAATACCGTGTTCTGCACCTAATCCCGTACCGACCATAATGGCAGTCGGGGTTGCTAAACCAAGCGCACACGGACAAGCTATCACTAAAACCGCGACAGCAACTGTCAGAGCAAAAGTAAAGGATTCACCGCCAAGTAAAAACCATGCCAAACCGGTTACCAGAGCAATTGCCATAACGACTGGCACAAAAACTCCTGATACTTGGTCTGCAATTTTAGCAATCGGTGCCTTCGTCGCCTGTGCTTCTTCTACCAGTTTAATAATTTGAGATAAAAGGGTCTCATCTCCTAATTTTTCCGCTTCAATGGTTAAAGCGCCCTGCAAATTGATAGAACCGCCAAAAACTTGACTGTCATCGGCTTTTTCAACAGGAATAGATTCTCCCGTCAGCATGGATTCGTCAACCGACGAATGGCCTGAAAGGACACGCCCATCTACAGGAATTTTTTCACCTGGGTGAACCAAAACCTGATCGCCTAAAATAACCTGATCAATAGGCAAAGTCACTTCAGCCCCATCACGTATGACATGGGCTTCCTTGGCTGACAAATGCATCAATTTCTTAATAGCATCTGAAGTTCTTCCTTTGGAGAGGGTTTCAAAAAATTTCCCCAGTGTAATCAAGGTCAAAATAACAGCAACAGATTCAAAATAGAGCTGATGAATATGGTGATGATGCCCCAGATAAACATGGTAGGCACTATAGAGACTATAGAAAAAGGCTGCGCTGGTTGCCACTGCTACCAAGGAATCCATATTAGGATGTCCCCTAAACAAAGTTTTAAAGCCATTAGTATAGAAGTGCCAGCCTATTGCCATGACAGGCAGAGTCAAAAAGAGCTGGGTTAACACAAAAATCATAGGATGAGCTTCATGGTGTAAAATTACCGGCAAAGGCAGACCAATCATTGAACCCATCGAAATATAAAGCAAGGGAATGGTAAAAACTGAAGACCAAATCAGACGGCTCTTCATCCCTGTCAAGCGCTTCAGTTCACGCTCTTCTTGAGAATCTTCTCGATCTTTCTGATAGACATGAGCCCCATAGCCAGCAGCAGCAACCGCCTGTTCAATGGATTCCTCAGACAGCTTCGCATCGTCATAGGATACTGACATCTTCTCTGTGGTCAGATTAACGGTAGCAGATTCAATCCCATCTAATTTTTTAACAGCATTTTCAACATTGATAACACAAGACGCACAGGTCATACCATCAACAACAAAGGTTTCTTGACGCATCTTACACCTCCAAATAGCTGTGACAGTTGCATTGTCCAGGCACACAGTGGCAAACGACCTCTTCAACAGCTTCGTCTTTTTTGGCCAATAGCAGCGCTTCTAAAGTTTGAATATCAGCTGCAGTCATCGGTGTTTTTTCAATCAACTGATAAATGAGAGCGCTGTGCTTGGTCACGCAAATCCTTCCAAAAACATCATCTAAGGCCAAATTATTGGCCTCTTCTTCAGACAAAGTGGCGTGATAAATAAATGAACGCCCTCGACGATGGCTGTGGATATAGCCTTTATCAGCTAAACGTCCGATTAATGTCTTAATGGTTGAGGCTGACCAGCCCTGTTTAGCTGACAAAATAGCAATAACTTCTGAGCTGGTAGTTTCTCGCTTGGCCCACAGCACTCGCATAACTTCCCACTCAGATGACGAAATAGTTTTCATAACAAGTCATCTCCAAAATATTTACATTTGTAAACTAATTATACTTCCAGCCAAAGAAAAAGTCAAGAAAAATATTTACATTTGTAAATTAATTTGCCGCAGCTACTAAAAAATCCGATATTAAAATAATACCGGACTTATAAAAAGAGGTTAAAGCTCAGCAAGTTTAGCGCCATTTGAAGCAATAATTTCTTTCATCCAATGATAAGATTTTTTAGGCGTTCGTTTTAAACTGCCATTTCCTTTGTCATCCATATCAACATAGACAAAACCATAGCGCTTTTTCATCTCGCCCGTTGACAGCGATACCAAATCAATCGGAGCCCACATCGTATAACCGAGACACTCAACACCATCAATCGTTATCGCATCAGCCATATTCCGCAAATGGTCACGAAGATAGGCAATTCGGTAATCATCTTCTACATAATCATTGTCATCTGCCTGATCAAGGGCTCCCAAACCATTTTCAACGATAAAAATCGGCTTTTGAATGCGGTCATAGATTTCATTCATAACATGGCGGAGCCCAAGCGGATCAACTCCCCAACCCCAAGACGTTTCTTTTAAATAAGGGTTAGCAGAACCACCCACATTGAACCAATCGTCACCTGCTTTAGTCGTATTGGAACGATAGTAACTAAAAGCAATAAAATCTAGCTGTCCTTCTTGTAAAATCGTTGTGTCAGTACTTTCAAATTGGAGTTTATCAATACCATGATGTTCCCAAATACCACGGGCATACCGTGGATAATAACCGCGTCCCATGACATCAATAAAATACCAATTTTCACGGCGTTGCTGCAGGCGATGGAAAACATCTTCTGGCTTGCAGGTAGCTGGATAAAGTTCACTCATAGCGTACATAGCCCCGAACTGGCTGTCTGGCATCAGTTCATGCCCCAGTTTCACTGCACGTGCACTTGCAACAAACATGTGATGGACGGCTTGATAGCGATCCTGACCAGTTGATTGACGTGTCCCGCAGGAACCAAAACCGCGTACTGCATTAATTTCATTAAAAGTCAGCCAATAACGGCAGCGATCGCCATAGCGTTTAAAAAGCGCTTCGCAATACTTAACATAGCAGTCAATGACATGGCGCGAAGACCAGCCATCGTATTTAAGGGCAAGATTGATAGGCATTTCATCATGGCAAATAGTAATAAGCGGCTCCATTTTATACTTGGCCATTTCATTGATAACATCATCATAGAACTGAAGACCTTCTTCGTTAGGCACATCCTCTTCTCCTGTAGGAAAAATACGTGACCAGCAGACTGAGAAGCGAAAGACATTAAACCCCATTTTCGCCATCAAAGCAATATCTTCCTTGTAATGATGATAAAAATCAACCGCCTTATGACTTGGATAATAGTCTTTCTCAAGAAAAACAGGCAGAGCTTCTTTTGGAATCGGATCGGCATAGAAAAAAGAACTGCGCGGATTGATAATAGAACCGTCTGGCATTTTCATGGTATGATGGCGCGGATTTTCAGGAGAACCGTTTGTCTCATAGTCATGAGAAAGCAAGCCTCGTCCACCCTCACCAAAGCCGCCTTCGTATTGAAAATCTGCGGTTGCACCGCCCCAAAGAAATCCGTCTGGTAATTGATAAGTCATTTTGTCATCTCCTTTACAAAATTGTTCCTGACCTTACCTCACCTGACGTTTTCAGGTGAATGTCTTTACCTTTAGTATCCGTAATAATGGTCATCGTCGTAATGTCATAACCTTTTTCTTCAATAGCTGTGCGATCAATCTTTACAATTGGCTGACCTGCTCGTACAGTATCACCTTGCTTTGCCAAAACATCGAATCCCTGACCTTTAAGCTCAACCGTATTGATACCAATATGCACCAGGATTTCAACACCATCAGGCCTAGTTAAGCCAAAAGCATGACCTGTTGGAAAAAGGCTGGTCAGTGTACCATTTGCTGGCGCTGAAATAAAGTCACTGCTTGGTTTAATAGCAACGCCATCACCCATTAATTTAGCAGAGAAAACATCATCTGAAACTTCTTCAAGTGGTATTAATTGACCTTCTGTAACAGCTACAAGAGCAGTATCTGGAACCTCAGCTCTTACAGGTTCAGTCACGTTTTCAGCTGAACTTTTTTCATCATCAATCCCTAAGATAAAAGATGCAATAGCAGCTACAACAATGGTAACAATAATGCCCACAACTGCTGCCATAACTGTTTTTCCAAAAATCGGAAGAGCCAGAACATTTGAATATCCCATTTCATAAGCTCTAGCTCCCATAAGGCTGGCAGCAACACCGCCTGCAAAGCCGCCTATCATAACCGCATACATTGGCTTACGGTATTTCAAGTTGACTCCATAAATAGCTGGTTCAGTAACACCAGCTATTATACAGCCAATAGCAATGGAAATATACTCACTGCGTTTAAGTCTATCTTTGGTGCGTGCAATTACACCAATAACCGCTCCGCCTTCAGCCATATTATGCATTAGGAAAGCTGGACGAAGCATGGCATCATAACCAGGATTGGCAAGCAATTGAGGCATAAACGGCGTGATAGCTGTATGCATTCCTGCCATTACCATCCATGGAAGGGCTGCAGCAAGCAGTCCAACAGCAAGTGGACCAACAGTGCTGTCCAAAAACATAAAGATGGCTGCGATACCTTGACCAACAATATTTCCGATAGGTCCTAAAATAAGATAACCTAAACTGCCGGCAATGAAGATTGTCCCCATACCGACAAAAATAGCCTTAAAAATATTTGGAATGATTTTATTGAGGTATTTTTCAGCATAATAAGCCACGATAGCAATCAGTAAAGCTGGAAGCATTGAAGTTCCGTAGGAGAGTAAGCGCACATTCAGTCCAAGCAAACTAATAGGTTCCCCTGCCGTTACTAAGGTTGTAAAGTTACCATGAAGAAGAGCAGCAGCCGAAGCCATAGCGTAAATAGGAGTTCCTCCTAGTTTTACGGCTGCACCATAAGCTACAAAGATCGGCATAAAATAAAAGGGTGCATCTGCAATGGCTGACAGCAATAAGTAACTAGAAGAGGTCTCAAAGTCTTTACTAATAAAAGTTGTTATTAAAATCAAAGCAACTTTGAGCATGCCGCCTGCAATCAGCCCTGGAATCATTGGCGTTACAGAACTTGATACAAAGCCAATAATCTTGCCGGGAGCGGATTTAAGAGTCCAAGGCTCCTTAGTAACAAGATCACCATCAAGATTTTCATCAATAACATGGCCAGCTTCAATATCATAAGTTGCCATAATGACATCATAGGTTTGTACCAGATGCTGACCTAAAATAACCATATACTGGCCGCCTGCATAGACAACGCCTATAACACCGTCCAGCGCCTCTAACTTTGCCTTATTGGCTTTAGAAACATCTCTAAGATTAAAGCGAAGCCTTGTCATACAGTGAGAAAGCACCTTGATATTATCAACACCCCCAACATTGTCAATAATATCTTTTGCTAATTTTTGATAATCCATAAATAACTCCTTCCTATTTTGGAATTTTTACCAAAAATAATTGTAAATTTTATCAAAATTATTATACTACTTATGTCAACCTTGTCAATATCTTTTGACATTTTTATCAAAAGTAAATACAATGCTTATGAAGGGAGTTTGTATGGATATACTGCAAAAAATGAAACGTCAAGAGGAGAATTTTTCAAAAACCGAAAAAAAAGTCTACCTCTTTATCAAGAATAACTTAGAAAGAATTGAGACCATTACAATTTCAAAACTAGCAGCTGAATGTAAAACCTCTACTTCTGCTGTTCTAAGATTCTGCCAGATTCTCGGATACAAGGGCTATAAAGACTTCCGTTATGATGTTATTGATTATCTTCACAAGTCTTATCAGAAGCCTTCAGAGGATATTTGGGATCATATGGTTGATGAATATACTGTTATTATGAATCAGCTAAAATCCATTAATCGGACAAGCATTGAACAATTAATCCAAGATATTAGGCTGAGTTCTCATCTGCATATTTTTGGTATTCACCTCTCATCTTTACCGGCTCGTCAGCTCCATTATGGGCTGCAGGATTTGGAAATCATCAGCAATATCGCGACCGACTTAAACAGTGGGGCTCACCTAACCAATATTATTGCTGAAGAAGATACTTTTATCATGTTTTCCTTGTCTGGTTCCCTGTCTAATTTTAATAGCTCTCTTAGTGCTATTTCAAAAAACATGCCTGAAAAATCTTACCTTGTGACGCTTAACAGTCATGCTCAATCTAAAAAATATTTTAAACAGGTCATTACCCTGCCTGGAAATTCTTTTTCAAAGGAGTCAATTATTGATTTACAGTCTATTCCAACCTTATTCGTTGAGTTGTTGCTCAATTTGCTGCATTCTGAACTTTGAAAAAATCTGGAATCTAATGATTCCAGATTTTTTATTTCTCATAACTGCTTCCATATGTAATAAAGTCTGCTATTTCCGCCTCCTTGCCTTCGTGCAGGTATTTTACAATTTTAGAGCCAACGATCACGCCGTCTGAGACCTTGTTAAAACGGGCAATGTCGTCTTTGGTCGAAACCCCAAAACCCGTTAGAACAGGAACTTTAGCAACCTCTCGCAGATGTGCCAAGTGCTGATCAAGGTCGTCACGATAACTGCCTGCCTTACCAGTAACACCATTGATAGCAACCGCATAAATAAAACCTTCAGCACCAGCAATCAAGAGCTCTTGGCGGTCACGTCCTGTCGTCAAACTCACCAAGGGAACCAGCGCAATATCTGATTCATCAAGGTAAGGCTTAATCATGTTTTCATGCTCATGCGGCAAGTCTGGGATAATCAACCCTTTGACAGAAGTCTCAGCTAAATCTTTGATGAACGGTTCAATTCCGTATTGGTACACAGGATTGATGTAGGTCATGATGACCAGAGGCACATCGGTCTTTTGCTCCTGCAATTTTTTGATGATAGTAGTCAGAGTAACTCCCTTAGCTAAACTGCGCTGCCCTGCCAACTCAATGACAGGGCCATCAGCCACTGGGTCTGACCAAGGAATACCGACTTCAATGGCAGAAGCACCGCTGTTTTCCAAAAAAGCAATGGTATCAAAGAGGCCATCTAGTCCCTTTTCATGATCGCCAGCCATAATGTAAGGCACAAAAATCCCCTTGCGGCTGGCTTTAATCGTCTCTAAATATTTCGTCAATGTCTTGGTCATAACTTACTTCCCTTCTGCTTCAAAACGCTCTTTTACTTGCATAACATCCTTATCACCGCGTCCTGACAGACAGATAATCAGGGACTGGTCTGGACGCATATTCTTAGCAACCTTTTGGGCGAGAGCAATGGCATGGCTGGACTCGAGCGCTGGAATAATCCCTTCAAGTCGAGACAGCAGTTTGAAGCCTTCAAGAGCTTCTTCATCTGTGATAGAGTCGTAAGTGGCACGGCCGATTTCATTGAAATAGCAATGCTCCGGCCCAACGCCCGGATAATCAAGACCAGCTGAAATTGAGAAGGCCTCCATAATCTGACCATGTTCGTCCTGCAAGACATCCATAAGCGCACCGTGCAAAATACCTGGACGGCCTTTGGCAAAGGTCGCTGCATGCTTGTCCGTATCGAGTCCAAGGCCAGAGGCTTCTGCACCGTACATGGCAACTGATTTGTCATTAACAAATGGGTAGAACATCCCAATAGCATTTGAGCCGCCGCCAATACAAGCCATAACCGCATCTGGCAAATCTTTCCCTGTCATCTCAGTAAACTGGCGCTTAGCTTCCTGACCAATGACCGACTGAAAATCACGGACAATCTCTGGAAACGGTGCTGGGCCAAGAGCAGAGCCCATGATATAGTGGGTATCCTCAATGCCTGCCACCCAAGCACGCAGAGCCGCATTGACCGCATCTTTTAACACGCGCGAGCCATCCGTCACTGAAAAGACCTTAGCTCCCAAGAGTTCCATACGGAAAACATTAAGGGCTTGACGTTTGACATCTTCTTCACCCATGTAGATAGTACAGTCCATGTCAAAGAGCGCTGCTGCGGTTGCCGTTGCGACGCCGTGCTGACCAGCTCCTGTTTCAGCAATAATCTTCTTTTTGCCCATGCGTTTAGCAAGGAGGACTTGCCCCAGAGCGTTATTGATTTTATGAGCACCTGTGTGATTGAGGTCCTCACGTTTGAGGTAAATTTGCGCACCGCCAATATGCTGACTTAAGCGCTTAGCATGATAAAGCGGCGTTTCGCGGCCGACATAGTTTTTTAGTAATTCATCCAGTTCTGCTTGAAAACTCGGGTCTGCCTTAGCTTCACGGTAGGCTTCATCAAGCTCAATAACCGCTGTCATCAGCGTTTCTGGAATAAACTGTCCGCCAAATTTTCCATAAAATCCTTTTTTATCTGGTTGATGATATGTCATGCTTTCACTCTTTCTATAAATAATCTAATCTTGTCTAAGTCCTTGCTGCCAGCCGTTTCCACGCCAGACGATACATCCACTGCGTAGGGTTGGAAAAGACTCAGCGCTTCTTTCACATTATCTGCTGTCAAACCGCCCGCGATAAAGAAAGGTTTTCTAATTTCTTTCTCCGCCAATAAGTGCCAGTCAAAGGTTTGGCCTGAACCTGCCACAGGAGCGTCAAAAAGCAGATAATCAGCTGCGCTGTCAAGCTGTGTTTGATCGTCTTTGATTTGAATGGCACGAATCACAGGCACCGAAATCTCCGCTATCAGCGCTTCAGCAAAGTCTCCGTGAATCTGCACCAGATCAAGCGGCACCGCGGCGATGGCTGCTTCCAATTCCTGCAAGGTCGGACTGACAAAAACACCGACTTTTTGGGTGCTTGCCGGAATAGCCCTTGCCAGTTCGCTTGCCTGCTCTAAGGTCACCTGGCGCTTGCTCGGCGCAAAGACAAAACCGATATAGTCGGCACCGCTTTTAACTGCCGTCTCAACTGCCTCAGGCGTGGATAGCCCGCAAATCTTAACCTTTGTCAATGGCGAGCTCCTTTATCTTATCAGATACATTATCAGCCTTCATAAGAGCCGTACCGACCAGAATGCCGTTGAAATAGGGCGCAATCAGCGCTGCATCCTGACCTGTAAAAATGGCAGATTCAGAAATGTAAACGGGCCTGTCTTTGAAATGGACGGACAGTTCCAGACTGGTATTGATATCTGTTTCAAAAGTCACCAGATTGCGGTTGTTAACCCCAATAATCTCGGCACCAATGCGGTGGGCAACTTCTAGCTCTGGCAGATTGTGGGTTTCCACCAAGACTTCCAAACCCAAACCTGTCGCAAAGTCATAGAGCTCTTTAAGGCGCTCTTCTGGCAGGGCAGCTACAATCAGCAAAATCACCGTTGCCCCAGCATTTCGGCTGCGGACAATCTGCTTCTCATCAATGATGAAATCCTTAGCCAAGGTAGGAATGGCAACTGTACTTGAAATCTGACGCAGATAATCAATGTCACCCTTGAAGAACACTTGGTCTGTCAAGACCGAAATCATGGCTGCACCGGCATTTTCATAGGCCTTGGCCTGTGCCACAATGTCTACATCAAGGTTAATATCACCCAGACTGGGACTGGCTTTTTTAACCTCAGCGACAATCTGGAGTTTGTCTTGATTAGATTTGAGAAAATCATAAAGACGGTAGGTTTGCCGAAGAGGCTGCAAATCTTCCATGTCAAGAGCTGCCACTTCTCTTTCCTTCTGCTCTAAAATCGTTGGTAAGAATTCTTTACTCATACTTGTACCTCTTGAAGCTGTCTGAGTTTGGCAAGGGCTGAACCGTCTGCAAGCAGCTTGCGAGCTAAGTCCACACCATCCTTTATGCTGTCAGCTTTGCTATTAGCATAAAACCCAAGACCCGCATTGAGAACAGTTGTTTCAAGGTAAGGACTAGCTTCATTTTGGAGAACGCTGAGCAAGATCTTGGCATTTTCCTTGGCATCACCGCCGACAATGTCTGTTAGTTCAACCTTTGGCATGCCCAAGTCTTCGTAGGTAAAGCTGTGCTGGCTAATCTTGCCATCTTCCAAGAGCGTATAGGTGTTGGTGCCATAGAGTGCAGCCTCGTCCATATTATCAGGCCCTGTGATGACAAGAGCACGTTTGCGGCCAAGTTTCTGCATGGCCTGAGCAGCGATTTCCTGCAATTCCACACGGTAAAGGCCCATGAGCTGGGTGTCCAAATCAATGGGATTAGCCAAAGGTCCTACTAAATTCATAATGGTTGGAATCCCCAAGGCCTGACGTGCTGGGCCAATGAAGCGCATGGCTGGGTGCATGGTTTGAGCAAAGATAAAGGCTAAACCAACCTCCTTCAAGGCTTTTGATAGGGTCTCAGGAGTCGCTGCAATATTGATTCCCAAGGCTTCTAAAACATCAGCAGACCCTGATTTTGAAGATACCGAACGGTTGCCAGCCTTGGCCATTCGTACGCCACCAGCGGCTAGAACAAAGCAGGCTGTCGTGGAAATGTTAAAACTATAAGACTGGTCACCGCCTGTACCACAGTTACACATGGCATCATCAAAGGACTGAGGCAACTTTGTTGCGTGCTTTTTAAGGGCACGAACAATCCCTGTAATTTCAGCAGCTGTCTCTCCCTTGGTTTTCAATCCCATGAGAAAGGCAGCAATCTGACTTTCTGAGACTTCGTTTTGCAAAATCTTGTCAAAGAGGGCTTCAACCTGCTCTTCAGACAAATCCTTGCGGTTGGCAATTTGTGTCAAAATTTCTTTCATCATTTTCCTTCTTTCGTGATTCTTTGCAGCCTAGCAGTAAGATAATTCCCTCAGGGGCTGACCTCCTGCAAACTTGCGGCAAGATAATTCCCAATCTTTTTAGGCTTGCTCTTGCAGGACTAGGCTATTGAGTGACTAGCCCCACAAAATTTTCAATCATCTTCATCCCGTCAGGCGTTCCGATACTTTCAGGATGGTACTGCAGGCCGTAAATGCCCAGCTCTGCATTTTGAATAGCCATAATCTCCTGATCATCCGTCGTACGGGCCGTGACTTCAAACCCTTGAGGCAGGTCTTCTACGATAATGGAATGATAGCGCATAATGGCAATCTGATCCGAAATCCCATCAAAAATAAGCGACGGCCTATCCAGCTGAATCAGACTTTGCTTGCCGTGCATGACCTGGTTCGCCAGCTCCAGTCGGCCGCCAAAAGCTTCAGCAATAGCCTGATGCCCCAGACAAATTCCCAGAATCGGCTTCTTTCCGGCAAAGTCCTTTATCATAGCTTCCATTTGCCCCGCATCGGCCGGCCAGCCGGGACCCGGTGAGAAAACGAGACCATCTGCCTCCTCAGCCGCCAAATACAGTCCCTCATCATCATTGCGCAGCACCTTAACCTCGGTAAAAGTCCCTATATACTGGGCTAAATTGTAGGTGAAAGAATCGTAATTATCAATCAACAGAATCATCGCTGTCTCCTATTCTAGTCATGGCCTTGGCCTTGTTGAGCGTCTCATAATATTCATTTTCAGGGACGCTGTCATAGACAATTCCCGCTCCTGCCTGGACATAAGCCTTTTGGTTCTTTAAAACCATGGTCCGAATGGCAATGGCAAAGTCCATATCTCCTGTTACAGACAGATAGCCGATAGCTCCCGCATAGACGCCTCTCTTTTCCTTTTCAAGTTCATAGATACGCTTCATGGCGCGAATCTTAGGAGCCCCGGAAACGGTTCCGGCCGGAAGGGTTGACTTGAGTGCATCCATAGCCGTCAAAGCAGGCAAGAGCTTACCTTTAACCACACTGGTCAGATGCATGACATAGCGGAAATACTCCACTTCCATATACTTTGTGACCTGAACCGAGCCAATCTCTGCAATCTTGCCAATATCGTTGCGGCCCAAATCGACTAACATGCGGTGCTCAGCAGTTTCCTTAATATCGTTTGACAGCTCTTGAGCCAGCTCGTGGTCTTCTTCGTCGCTTTTACCTCTGGGCCGTGTCCCCGCTATAGGGTTGGTTGTTACAAGCCCGTCCTTGACCGATACCAAGCTCTCCGGCGAGGCTCCGATAATCTGATAATCGCCAAAATCATAGAAATAAAGGTAATTGGAAGGATTGGTCACGCGCAGATTCCGGTAATAGTCCAGAGGACGGCCGGTAAAATCCGATGAAAAGCGCTGACTGAGCACACACTGAAACATATCTCCCTGCCGAATCAAGTCCTTAGCTCGGGCAACCATTTCTTCAAAAACTTCTTTTTCAAGATGATTTTCAAAAGAAAGCGAGCTCAGCTCCTGAGGCGTGAATTCATCAAGAATCGGACGCTGCAGATTATCTACCACCTGGTTTAAGGCTAGGCTCATAGCCTCCTGGCTGCGTCCGGTATAAACATTGTCCTCTACGACAAAGACCTTCTCTTTCTTATGGTCGAAAATCAGGTAGGATTCGTAGACAAAAAAGTGCATATCCGGCGTACCAATCGTATCCTTTGGAATTTGCCCGATATTTTCATAAAGACCGATCATATCGTAGCCGACAAAACCAATAGCGCCGCCGTTAAAGGGCAAATCTTCTGAATGGCTTTTTTTGACGGTCAGCTGGCTGATAAAGTCCAGAGGATCGGCATCAACAGGCTGGCCGTTTTGCGTCAGAATCCCCTTTTCAAATTTGACTTCATAAACAGGATTGTATGCCACGATAGAAAAACGGGCATTTTCTTTTTCACGGGGGATAGATTCCAAAATCATCTTGTGCTGACCCTGCACACGCATATAAGCCAAAATCGGTGTTAAAATATCAGCTGGTAAAACCTTTTTCATCTATTTTTTCCTTTCTCTAATGAGGTATCCTTATTTAGTAAGAGTATTTTGCGGCAGTCAGCTTTGTGCGCATCAAACATTGATAAGATTCTATAGCAGTAAACTCAGCCTCATAGGATTCTCTTAAGGCGGTATTGCGACATTACGCTTGAACCGTTGACAATACTGCAAAGATAAGTGGTTAGGCAAATCACCCCGTGACTGCCATTAAATGAGGCACTTGATAACCATTAACCTTACCGCATTGGCCTAATCTAATTTTGATTTCTATAGAAATATTATGTAGTTTGGTATGCTAGCTCTTATTGATTTCAGTCTCCAGATGAATGAAAGCTTCAATCATAGCCTTCCACACAGCCTCAGCTACATCAGGCGAAAGACCAGTTTTGCTGGCTTGACGCCGTCGCTCTGCCAAAATAGCAGCTACACGTTCAGGTGCTGCCACGGCTTTGGCATCATTAGAAGGCTTTAGTCTTCCTGCTTTTTCCACCAGTTTTTGACGTTTCGTCAATAAATCAATCAGCTGACCATCTAGCTCATCAATTTCCTGACGAACTTTTGTTAAAGAATCCATGCCGTCTCCTTTTTCTACAAAAAAACCTCACACAGAAAATCTGTGTGAGGGCGTTAAGTACAAAATGATAACGCGGTACCACCTCAATTGATAGGATAAGACAAAACACTGCTCCCATCATCTCAATCTTGTCTAACAACAAGTTGCACGGTAAGGGGTGCCGGCCGAAAGGATATTGTTTACCTTTCAATATATGAAATCAGCCCATTTCCTAAAAAAGCAGCTACTGTCTCGCAGCAAACGACAGCTTTCTGAAAACTTCTTTTAAAGTACTTCTTCTGATTGGTTAATATTATAAAACACTTTCTGTAAAATAGCAAGCAACTGTTAAAATTTTTACTCTGCTAAAAACTCCTTCGTCGCTTGACGAATATCTTTTGCTCCAGCAATAGCTGAAATAACAGCCACCCCATCTGCACCAGTCTGTCTGATTTCCTTGACATGACAGGCAGCAATTCCTCCAATGGCAACAAAAGGAATAGTGGGATAGGATTGGCGCACAGCCTTTAAAAAGGAATAGCCCACTGCAGGACTGGCATCAGCCTTTGACATCGTTGGAAAAACAGGTCCGACTCCCAGATAATCAACCAAATCAAGATCAGATTTTTGCAGTTCGGCCAGATTGGAAACAGACAAGCCGATAATTTTATCTGGAAAAAGCTGTCTAGCCTGCTTGACAGGTCTATCAGATTGGCCAATATGAACACCATCAGCATCAATCTCTAAAGCCAAATCCAAATCGTCATTGACAATAAAAGGCACGCCATAAAAATGACAAAGTGCCTGCAAGTCTTTTGCCAGATTCTTTTTAGCTTCCCCAGTCAAAGCCTGCGAACCTTTTTCGCGAAACTGATAACAAGAAATCCCAGCCTCAAGCGCTTCTCGGACAAGTTTTCTAATATCATGATAACGACAATCTGAGCTGCCGCAGATAAAGTAAAGCTTCAGTATATTTCTATCCATAATCCGCAACCTCCTGATAAGCAGAGACTTGAGACAGCTGAATCGTGTGCAAAGCATTTAAAAATTCTACTTGAAAACTGCCTGGTAAAGCTCCTGCTTTGTCTTCTGCCAATTGCCCTGCAATAGCGTAAACCAACAGCGCCTCTGTTAGACTATCCAGCCAATCTTCTTCCTTAGCTATGGCAAGAAAAGCAGCTAGGACAGCTCCGAGCAGACAGCCTGTCCCTGTCACCAGAGGCATCAGACTTGAACCATTGCTTAAAACCCGTGCCTTACCATTTAAGGCAACTGCATCCTGAACTCCGGTGACTACGATTGGAAGCCCCAAACGCCTATTAGCCTCTATGGCTAGTTTCCCGACATCTGCTACAAAACCCGAATCAACTCCCTTGGACTCAACCTTTTTGCCAATTAAGGCAGAAATTTCACTAGCATTTCCCCTGATTAGAGACAGCTTATGATGATCCAGTAAATCTTTAACTACCTTTTTCCGATAGGCTCCTGCACTGACAGCAACGGGATCCAAAACGGCTGGAACCTTGTATCTTTCTGCAATATCCAAGGCATCTTTATAAAGCTGCCAATTATCATTGGTCAAAGTTCCGATATTGATAAGCAGACCGCCTGCAAAAGGAAGAAAATCTTCCAAATCTTCTTTGTATTCACTCATTGCCGGAGAAGCGCCCAGAGCCAGTAAGCCATTTGCCGTGAAATTCTTGACAACATCATTGGTAATACAAATTGTGAGAGGTTGTTGCTCTCTTACTCTTTCTAAATAAGTCATCCTAATCTCCTTTATAACTGATGTGATTAACTGGGCCATTTCCATGCCCCAAATGCGGAGCTGTTTCAATAGCTGTCTGAATAAAACGCTTGGCTGTAGCAACTGCCTCAATCAGGGACTTTCCCTTAGCTGTCTCAGCTGCGATAACAGCTGAATAGGTACAACCCGTTCCATGCGTCTGTTTAGTCGCAATTCGCTGACCTGTAAATTCACGAACATCCCCATTTTTCAAAAAAAGATAATCTTTAGCCTGTCCTGCCAAATGCCCGCCTTTGATGACAACATTTGAAACACCGTATTCTTTTTGAATCTTGGGACCTGCTTTTAACAAATCCGTTTCAGATACAATCTTTTCTCCCAATAAGACCTCTGCTTCAGGAAGGTTTGGGGTAATCAGCAAAGCCAAGGGCAGCAAAGTGTGGGATAAACTGCCGATTGCTTTTTCATCTATCAGAGAATCTCCGCTAGTGGCCACCATAACCGGATCCAAAATATAAGGCTTATTCTCTCTTTTCAAATGCTTAGCAACAAGAGCAATCATGTCTGATTGAGCCAGCATGCCTGTCTTAATGACCTGAGGAGAGATATCTGTGAAAACACTGCTTAGCTGAGCTTCTAAAATATCCAAACTTAAATGTTCAACCGCTTGAACGCCGCATGTATTTTGAGCAACGACACTGGTTATCACAGCCATACCGTAAACCCCGCGGGCCTGAAAGGACTTTAAATCAGCCATTATCCCTGCTCCGCCTGTCGGGTCTGTCCCTGCTATTGTTAATGCTGTTACTGTTGGCATATACTGTTCCTCCTTATTTAAAATTTCTTTTGATCAATAGCTAGCTTGTCTTTTAGTTCATGCAAGCTGCCAATAATGGTATCAGTTCCTCCTTTCTCATTTGGATACATTTTATTTTTCATTAGTATCCCAGAAATTCCCAGCTGAGCCGCAATTGCCAAATTTCGCCCATCATCTTCCACCATGACAATCTCTTGCGGAAGCAAATTTTCTTGTTGACAGATATTTTGTAAAAAAGCTGTGTTTTTTTCAGTATAACCTTGATCTAAACTGCTGTAGATTTTCACAAAATAACGATTCACATCAGCAGACCTCAGACCAAGATCAGCTAAGCGACCGTAATTGCTGGTTACTGCATAGGCTGCCACACCCTGCCGCTTTAGAAATAAAAGAATATCTCGCGCACCATCTATCAAAGTAACACAGCTGTAGAGTTCCTTAGCTATTGCCATTTTTCTTTCTTCCAGCTCTTTTTCAGTAACTTTCTGATTAATCAGTTCCAGCAAATAGGCATTAATCTGCGTCATAGACAGCTGCCACAATCTTTGCCTCATAAAATCGTGATAATGAATCCCATAATTTTTTAATAGTTTCTCCACGACCCTATCCCACAGATCATAAGAATCAAAAATCACACCATCCAAATCAAAAAATACAGCGCTAACAGTCATAGGCCTTATCTCCTTACAAAAATAAAACCCCATTTGAACCTGTCAAATGGAGTCAAAAGGACGAGGCAGAAACAGCCTTTAAGCTAGTACCTCACCCTATCATTTATCTAATCTCTTACACATTTTCCTTCGATAGTACTAACTATATCAGGTTCAATGGGTATAATCTCAGCATCATGCACCCCAAATGTTTATGCGCTTACATTATAGGGCATTTTCTGTCATAATTCAAGCAGAAACCGTTACTTCATTTCTGCTGAAGACTACAAATCTTTTTGAATCTGCCAAGCAAAGAGACTAGCCTGTCTTTTACTTGTCTTAACTTTTTGATTTGTCTTAGTGAAAAACTGCTTATGTTTTCGCAAAAAATCTGTTGAATTCATGGTTAGAAATTTAGGATCAAATTGGCCATAGAGCTGGCGATAAGCAGTCATTGTATTCAAAGCCGGCAAAATCTGCAAAATAGACGGCAGATACGACAGACGATTTCTAATTCGTTTCATCGCAGCACGTAAAATATCATAATGGTCAAAAGCAAAATCTGATTGACTAATTTGCTGATCGTCCATTACCAGCTGCAAGTCCCCTGACGCATCTACAGAAAGATTTGCCCAATACATTTCATCTGTCGTATTGACCCGTTTTTTTACTTTCATATCAGGGGAAAGATAAACGAGATAAGCAACAGAAACAACCCACAAACGGCTGTCCCGCTCAGGCTCAGAGAATGTTGCCAGCTGTTCCGTCTGATATGGTTGGACAGCAAAGCCTGTTTTTTCCTCAATTTTTTGCAGCAGATTATCTTCCAGCGTCATACCATTAGGCTGAAAACCGCCAACCAAAGCATAGCGGCCAGCATTAGCATCATCTGCATAGCGGGCACTGCGTTTCAACAATAAAACTTGCAGTTTTGTCCCATGATAACGAAGAAGAACACCATCAATGGCCAAACTGGGACGATTGTACAGCCACTGCTTTTTCTCTTGGTAGTCTTTTAGACTTAACATTAGACCTCCGTTTTTTTGGCAGCCTTGGACCACTGGTACCAACCGACCAAGCTGTTAATTAGGTAAATAAAGTATTTTCCTTGAATTTGCAGGCTTTCTCCCCACCAGAGATAGATGGAAAAGATGTTTGTTGCCGCCCAGAAAATCCATTGCTCACGATAAACAGCTGTCATCAGCAGCTGACCGACACCATTGGTCGCATCTGTCACTGAATCCCGGAAAGGACGATTGGCACCGATTGATTTATAAATAAAACCAAAAGTCAGCCACCAAAGAATCGTAATGAACAAATATTTAATCCAATTTCTAATATCAAGTTTACGAGCGACAAAAGATTGTTCCTCTTTTTTGAATTGGGCTTGATAAATCCAAACAAGAAGACCAATTGGCTGCATGGCAGTGAAATAAAGAGTGGTCAGCACCTCACCATAAAATCCCTTTTGCAGCGCCAATATCAAATAAATAACAGAATTAATCAGACCAAAGAAATAATTACTGGCGCGACCTTCTGAAACGAAAATAACACAGATAATTCCTGTCAGACTGCAAATCATACCAATCCAATCTTTGATTTCATGCTCATAAATGAGTTCCAGCCAAACAGGAAAAGAACCTAGAACAAGCAGATAAAGCCAAGCTGGTAAACTTCGGTTGGCAAAAAGGTCATCCCAGATTATTTTCAAGGTTCCTAAAAAACCAGCTCGCTTCATACCCGCCGCCATACGGCTAAAGCCCTTTGTCATTTCCTCAATAGTTTGTTTTGCGCCTTCGATTCTTTTGTTAAGATAATTCATTTGTTTCTCCTTTTGTTTTTAGAGAGCCGTGTCTGCTGACTTGCGGATGCAACGCTCTATGTTTTTATTTAAATTACAAATTTCCTTTGGCAAATAGCAGTAAAGCCAATTGGGTACGGGCTGTTAGGTTTTGACAGTTCAGCACATAATCCAAAGCCTCTTCTTGATTTACCCAGAAATAATCAATAACCTCTCCTTGACCTAGATCCTGACGAGTATTGATACTGTCATCTATTTCAACGATAACCGGTGCCACCCGTTCATTGGTCATTCCTACTGTCGAATAGGTAGCTGGCAAAACTCTGATAACTTTAGCACTGCTGTAACCAGTTTCCTCTGCCAATTCACGCAGAGCCGCTGCTGCCTCATCTTCTCCCGGATCAATCAAACCGCTGGGAACTGAGTAAGCATAGCCATTAATCGGATAACGGAATTCTCTGACCATTAAAAATTTGTCATGAGACTGGTTGACCGCAAAAACAGTTACCGCATCAATAAGCTTATCTTGAAAGTTTTCAAGAGACAGTTCACGGCGAGAAGCCACATAATAAGCCAACTGTTCTTGATTATCAAGCTCAAAATCAGCCTGATAAAGACTCAAAAACTTGTTTTTTGACAGCGCTTCTAGACTCTTTAGTTTTACTTTTGTCATAGGTCACCTTCTTTCAATAATAGTAAATTTACTATTTATGTTTATATTATACCTTTCAAAACGCAGTTGTCAATAATGAAATGAAGAAAATTCAGCTAAATACCTTCTTAATAGGAGAGAGACTGCTTAAAAAGTCACTCTTGACCAAACCCTAGCTAATGTAACAGACAATATTAAAACAGAGTTTGGAGCAAAAGTAGTTCCAAACTCTGTTTTAGTAACCTCAAAATTGTGAAGCGCAATGGTTGGGATTCAAAACGTCCAGTGGATGATTTGAGGTGACCAAGCAACTGTCCTCAACTTAAAATTTCCCCTGAACACTTCATTAGATGTTTTCTAAGACTTGCTAAGAAATCAAAGACTAGGTCTTAACGATTTTTATACGTAATCTTCACGATTACACTCTTCTGTGGGTGTTTGCATAGCAATCATCGTGGTTTGTCCCACTCGCATTATTTGTCAGTTTTTTGCTATAGCCAGCCCTTTTCACGCGCAATCCGCACCGCATCAGTACGGTTGCTGGCAGACAGCTTGGTAAAGATAGCTGTCATATAGTTGCGGACGGTGCCGTGTGACAGGAAAAGCTGCTCTGCGATTTCCCGATTAGAAGATCCTTTGGCTGCAAAGCTCAGCACTTCTTGCTCTCTCTCGCTCAAAGGATTGCTGGCAAAGGTCGCTTCTTCAATCAGTTCAGGAGAATATTCCCGCTGACCTAATAGAACTGTATGAATGGTTTTCATCAACTCACTAGCAGAACGATCCTTAAGCACATAGGCATCTACATGACTAGCAAGAGCACGTTTGAAATAGCCAGCTCGTTTAAAAGTAGTCACGATGATGACTTTCGTGTCCTTGTTTGCGCGAATCCATTCTAGCACATCAAGTCCCGTTTTAATCGGCATTTCGATATCAAGAATCGCTACATCAACAGCCTGATCTTGAAGCAAATCAATGGCTTCCTGACCGTTGCTCGCCTGATAAATCTCCTCAACATCATCTTCCATGAGCAGAAGCTGACAGAGGGCATCCCGCAACATGGACTGGTCTTCAGCAACTAGTAATTTCATTGTCGGCCTCCTTCTTCTAAAGTCACACGAATAAGGGTTGGATCTTGATTGGATAAAATCATAACATCACCCATGACCAGTTGCAGCCGCTCCTTGATCGAATGCAGCTCCTCACCAGTCAACTGGCGAAAACCACAGCCATCATCGCTGACATCAATGATTAACTTGTCTTCCCTATAGAGTTTGATATGGCACTGACTGGCTCTGGCATGCTTGATGATATTAGTGGTTAATTCGCGTAAAATCATGGTCATGCTAGACTGAATCACTGGCGATAGCGCGGCTAAGTTCAACTGATTATCTATCGTTAGGTCAATCTCCGACATGGCAAACATCTCTGTGATATTGTCCAACTCTTCAGCCACCGTGCGGTATTTGAGATTGTTAACCAGCTCACGGACATTTTTCATGGACTCTTTACTGATTTGATTGAGATCTAGCAACTCCTTACGAACGGCAGCCAGATTCTCCTTGTCCAACTGCCGCAGCGCCAGCTCCGTCTTCAAAGTCATCATAGCAAAGGTATGTCCCAAGGTGTCGTGCAAATCACGCCCAATCCGATTGCGCTCAGTTTCCGCGGCTAGTAGGTTAATGGTCTCATTTTTCTTATACAGTTCATCCTGCATCTCACTTTCTATCCGAATCCTGTACTGAGAATAAGTCATAAAGAGAATGAAGATGGGAATAATGGTCACCATAAGGCGTTCAAAAAAACTAGCAGATTGTATTTCCCCACCGATAACAGTTACCAATAGAGCTAGAAAATAGCTGAAGGCACGATAGGATTTGACCCTATCTCGAAAACGCCAAACCAAAAGATTGCTGTGAAAAAAGAAGAACCAGGCAAATCCACCATTATAAACACAAGACATGTAAACTGTATAAGCTAGAGAATAAAGCCAAAGAACCGCAATCATCTTGCGGTAAGTCTTTGGAATTCTCACGAGGACAATGTAGGAAATTGCAAATAATATTGTTGGTACTAAAGTCCATAGAGGATAACTCAGAAAAAGAGCTCCAGCAATGGGATAGGCCATAAAAACCAAAGCCAAGTAATAAAGCAAGTTATAATTCTTAAAAGGGCGAAACATTATTTTACCTCAAGTTTTTTTCCGACTGCCAAGGCAATCACTAAAACTATGATAGCATATCCTGCGAGAATTAACAGGGAGCGGACGGAGAAATCATCCTTGAAGTAAGATAGTAGGAGATTATTGAGGTGATAAGTCGGAGTATATTTTGCCAGTTTTTGCATAAAGTCTGGGAAGGTTGAGATTGGCATCCAAAGGCCACCCAAGACTGCCAAGCCCATGTAGAAAACATTAGCAACCAGTGACAAGGTTTGGGACGATTTGATATGAGCAAAGAGAGCCCCAAAAGGCATGAAGCAAATCCCTCCAACAAATAAGATACCAGCACTGGTCAACCAGTGTTGAGCCGACATATTAACACCTTTACCAAAATGCCCTACCGCAAAAACGGCTATGATAGCAAGGACAAAGTAGACTAAAACCCCAATAATTTTACTAGCATAATATTGCCACAAGGGAATAGGGCTATGCTGAATGCTTTTGAAACGGTTACCATTTCGATCTTCTTGAAAAGCATAAGGCAGGGTAAAGAAAGCAAAACTGAGACTGGAAAAGGCTGTCATTTGCAGCATATAGCGACGCACCCAGTAAGTTACTTGTGCCTTAGTCATGCCATCACCACTTGCCCAAATGGTGGTGAAAAGTAAGAAGAAAGCAAGCGGCATTCCAATGGCCATGACAAGGTTGGATAAAGAGCGCTTATTGATGAGGAATTCCTGATGAAGGATTGCTTTAAATGTTTTCATGATCTTTCTCCTTTGCCATATCAAAAATCGTGTTTAAGAGGGTGCGGTTGGTCATTTCGATATCCTCAATCGGACACTTGGCTTCTACCAGCAAGTCCCAGATGAGCTGCGGGTGCTTGGTGGTAAAGGAAAGTGTGTCTGTCTTAACAACTAGGTCACTAATAGCCTGTTCCTTAATAACTGATAGATAGTCAACAGGCAAAGTAAAGACCTTTTCCTTCTCTTCGGCACGCATGAGATAAGGCGTTGTATCGCGCAGCAATTTTCCCTGATGCAAGACCAAAATCCTGTCTGCCGTATGTTCCACTTCCTCGATATAATGACTAGAATAAATGATGGTTTTGCCAGCTTTCTTCAAATCAGTGACAATCTCCCAGAAACGCTTGCGGGTGCTCGTGTCCATGCCAGCTGTCGGTTCATCTAAGATGAGAATGTCAGGTTGACCCACCAGTACTTGGATAAAGGCCAAGAGCCGCCTTTGGCCACCAGAGAGCTTTTCAGCGAATTGTTCTTTTTGCTGGTTAGAGAAATTAAGCAGGGCATTGATTTTCTCGTCAGAAAGTGGCTTAGAGTATATAGCCTTTTGAAAATCCAACAACTCCGAAACTTTGAGCTTCTGCTCAGTCTGATTCTCTTGAAAAAGAATACCAACTCTTGCTTTCAGGCTCGGATGCTTGGCATCCTTACCGAGCACCTCTACAGTTCCTGATGTTGGGACGTAATCCCCTAACAAGCAGTTCATTAAGGTTGTTTTACCAGCACCATTGGGACCAATGAGTGCTAAACAATCACCTTCCTTAACCTCAAAAGAAATACTCTGCAAAACTTTTTTCGTTTTAAACTGCTTAGATAAGTTTGAAACGCTTATAACAGTGTTCGTCATATTATGCTCCTCCATATGATATTTCTAATTTAATCTCAAATATCCAAAAATTCAATGATTTCGCCATCTCGAACTTTTATAGCTAATTTTTTAATAATATCCTTGCTCAAGTATTTTTCAAAGGATTTCAAGTCATCCGCAATTTCAAAAATATTATTTTCCTCAACCTGATTGGAATCAAAGCTTAAGTTTTCTTTACCTTTATCCCAGTAGTTCCAATTAACATCTGTCCGCTCATAATAGACATAATGCTTCTTTTTGGTTAGGTAAATCCTTCGCGAAATCAGCTTCTGATTGTCCTCAGATGTGACCGTATGAGAGTAGAGTTTATGCCCTTGAAAGACTTTGTAAGAGCGAATGCCATCTTCCAAAAAGCTGAGTTTGATTTCTTGATAAGTCATTTATTTCCTTTCCCCTTTCACTATTTTTTAAGATAAGGAAAAATGCCATAAAAGATTGTCATGCAAATCCCCATAAGCGTATAAACATACCAGAGCGATATGCCTGCAAAATAATTAGTAGTCAAAGCTAGAACACCAATAAATACTGCAATCACGATAAAAATGAGCAGTAATTTCAATGATTTCATCCTGTCCTCCTAATCCAGTAACTCTTTGAGGAGAGATTTCGCCATTCCAATTAAAACAGAAACTGAAATCAACAAACCAATCAGATACCCTATATGTGAAAAGATAACTTCCAAATTTAATTTCTCAAAAATACCTGTAAAGACGCTCAAACTTGCAAAAACAATGGCAATAATGCCATAAATGATGACAGCGATTCTATTTTTCATGAGATATAACTCCTTTTCTTTATGACTTTATTCTATTAGAAAATAGCTGCGCTTTTTAGCCCATAATGTCATGTCATGACATGACTTTTGTCATGTTACAAAGAAAGAGAGAAATAATAAAGAAAAATTCAAGCTTAAAAAAGATTAATCGTTCTTTCTTATCGGCTCTTTTTGTCCTTATCCCTATTGCTAATATAACGAAAGACACAAATCAATTAAGTGCAGACAATAAAAAGGTATTGCCGTCACCAGTCATAAATCACAGACAATACAAAAGGCTGCAAGGTTAGAAAGACTCTTAACCCCAAAAACAGACACTGAGGTTTTTCAAAAAATACAACTATTGCCCTAACTGAGGAGGTTTTGTCTTTTTTGTAAAATTTTTGCTATCTCCTATCTATTCATTTTCCGTCAACTTCATGCTATAATAAAGTATTAAAAATTTCTAGAAGGAATATAAAAATCATGATGAATATGAATAATATGATGAAACAGGCTCAAAAGCTGCAAAAGCAAATGGAGGCCAAGCAAGCTGAACTGGCTGCTGCAACCTTTACTGGAAAATCTGCTCAAAATTTGGTAGTCGCTGAGTTTACCGGTGACAAAAAATTAGTGGCTATCAATTTTGAGCAAGCCGTTGTTGATCCTGAGGATTTAGAAACCTTACAGGATATGACAGCACAAGCTGTTAATGATGCTCTCAGTCAAATTGATACAGCTACTCAAAAGACAATGGGTGCCTTTGCTGGAAAGCTCCCCTTCTAACTGCTAAGAAAAGCGAATCTGATTTTGTCCCTTGGATTCGTTTTTTTTGCCTAGCTATTGTCAGATAAATTAAATAAGATGAATAACAGAAAACAAAATGATTACAGAGTTTTTACTTTTTAATCACTTTCTTAATTTCTTGCCATATAACCTTTGAAAACCTTACATATTAAGATATAATTATGAAAGAAGGGGGAAATATTATGAGCAATAACTCATTTTCAAAAAAATATATTCTTTCACTATCATGTGCAACTGCTCTTTCTGTATTTGCACTTGCAACTGCGACAACTGTTTCAGGGGATGAGGTTGCTGCTGCAGAGACAACAAATACAGAGACCTATACTGCTACTAGCACTTATGATGCTAAATCAGCAACGGTTCCCGCCAGCAGCGAAGGTACTAATTCACAAACAGCCAGCAGTCAAACGGTGACAAGCGATTATTCAGCAAGCACTGCAAGCTCAGAAGTTCCTAATCAAGCGATTAGCCAATCTGAAGTCACAGCTAGTGAAACGGTTAACAGCTCTGCTATTGCTAGCAGCGAAGCACCGACTAGTGGAACTGTAGGCAGCAAAACCGCTAACAGCGAAACAGTATCTAGTGAAACAACTGACAGTCAAGCCACTAGCAGCGAAACATCAAGTTCTGAAAAAGCAACTAGTGAATCGGCTACAAGTGAAGACAGCAGCAATTCTGATAAAAAATCAGGATTCTACAGCGACTCTAATGGAAACTGGTACTACGCTGACGAAACAGGGAAAGCCGTCACTGGCCTTAAAACAATTGATGGTATCACTTACTACTTTGCTGACAATGGCATCCAAGCTAAAGGAAATGAAGTTAACCTTGATGGTAAAACATATTATTTTGACCCAGATTCTGGGGAAATTTGGACGAATCGCTTCCGTTACGTGTCAAGAACAACCTATATTAATGGTACCTATGATGACAACTGGGTTTACTATGGACAAGACGGCGCGCGTGTAACAGGAGCTCAAACCATTGATGGTGTGGAATACTATTTTGATGAAAATAGTGGTTACCAATACAAGTATAAAACCCTAACGAATAGTGACGGTACTATCAGCTATTACAATCGTGATACTGGAGCTAAAGTTTATAATAGCTGGGAAGGCGTACGACTCATGTACATTCGCGGTTATAATTTCTACTATTCTATCTATGTTGATGCTGATGGCCATCTTGCAACAGGTCTCAAAGATATTGATGGTCAGACCTACTATTTTAATCAGTATGGTTACTTGCAGCGCAATCAGCAAATCACCGTAGATGGCGTTAATTACTATGCAAGTTCTAATGGTTCTCTTGCCAAAAATCAAGCACTTGTTATAAATAAAGTGATTTATTATGCTGATAAGAATGGGGCTTTAACAGCTAATAGTCTTAAGAATCAATATTTTGAATTTAATGGCAACTGGTATTATGCAGACGCACAAGGAAATCTCACAACTGGCGTTCAGACTATCAATGGACAAGAGGTTTATTTTGATAACTACGGCCGCCAAGCCAAAGGAAAAATGGTACAGGTGGATACTTTGACCTATCGCTATTATGACGAAGATACGGGAGAAAAATGGACAAACCGCTATGTTCAGCTTGATGGTTCTTGGTATTATCTTGATGAGAAAGGCCAATCAGTAGCTGGTTCACAAGTCATCAATGGGGACAGTGTGTATTTCCACAGTAATGGTAAGCAAGCTAAGGGTGAGCTCGTTACAGTAAATGGAAAAATTCATTATTATGATGCTGATAGCGGAGCTCTGCTGCGTAATGCTATCCTAACCGTTGATAATGTTATCTATCATTTTGATGAAAATGGGGACGGAACTGCTGTAAAATAACAAGATTGATCTAACAAAAAACATTTGCCTTCGAACTTTGATGTTTAGAAAGTAAATGTTTTTTTATTGAGTTATTTCATAATCACTTTTCATTTGAATAGCGCAGTTTCATATTCATGATACCTAAGAGACTCAAGGCAAGTACAACGACCGAAATTAAAAACACCGTTTTAGGAATATCGCTATTATCAAAAATAGCTGACGCAGAAAGTAAAGCAGTTGGAGACCAATCATCAAAACTTGTTCCAGCAAATAACCCTGACAAGACAATAACCACTTCTAACAGCAAAGCTGATGCGAAGCTTGAACGAAAAAGAAGAGCCATAAAAACACCAAGGAAGATAAAAACGCTCATTCCCAGAAATTGGCAGATAAAGGCCATAAAAATATCCGACAAAGGCAGCCGATCAAAGAAAGTCCAAGTAACATAAAGACTGCTTAATTGGCCGCATAAAGCAGAAATGAGACCTAGCAAAAGTCCTATGCCTAATTTAGGGAGAAAAATTTGACTGGCTGATTGCCCTCTCGTTCGATAAAATAAGCGTAACGATTGGTTCTTGCCTAGCTGACACATATCCGCAATAAGATAAATTGCGACAAAGAGTGCTATTTGACTGGCATTTTTAAAGTAAGAAACCATCAACTGCTGCCATGTTGGATCTGGTAATGTTAATGCCTGTGTTGAAGCGTCTCCCATAGAGGCAATAATATCGTTAGCATAGTAAGTAAACAAGGGCGAACTGACTCCCGAAAAAATAAAAAGCAGGCAAAGAAGCATTAATTTACGGCTGCGCCACCATCTTATCCACTCTAATCGTAATAAAGTCGTCATCTTGCTCCTCCTTTTTCAGCCTTAGCCACACAATCTTTAAAAGCCTGTGTTAGATCATAAGGATTTTCTCTAAAGGAGACAATCTTGTCAGCTATACCGTCTAAATGCAATAGGCAAGCCGTAGATTGTTCTTGCGGGAAAATCACTGTTCTTGGTTTCTCTTCCAAAATTTCAGCTGAAATTCCATTTTGCAAAAGAAATTGATAAACTGCAGCTGTATCTTCTTTTTTACGAACCTCTACTTCTGCATATTGATAGCTCTGCTGTAAAAATGGGGTTAAATCTCCCTGATACAGCAGACGTCCTTTATCAAGCACAATCAAGGAATCAGCAATAGTTTGAATATCTTTTAAGAGATGGCTCGATACAACAACTGTACAGTTTTTTGAAATTTCTTCAATCAGAGAAAGCATGTCTTCTCTGCCAAAGGGATCCAAAGCACTGGTCGGCTCATCCAAAAAAACAATTTGCGGTTCTAAAATCAGAACCGAAGCAATTCCTAAACGCTGCTTCATTCCACGAGAGAAATCACCAACATAGCTGCTCATATGAGCTTGATTTAGTCCAACAAAATTCAGCAGCTCGGCTATTTTTCCAGTATCAATCTTTTTGCCGTAAAGTGCCAAAGACTGTTCTAAAACCTCATCAGGTTTCAAACAGCCCTCAAAGCTAGGTGTATCAGGACAATAAGCGATGTCTTTACTGGGCAGACAAATCTTTCCTTTCGCCTTCTTCAACTGGCCAAAAATGGTATGAATAAGAGTTGTTTTGCCAGCACCATTAGGACCTATCAGACCGATAACCCCTGCTTTTTCCGAAATAGACAGATTGATTTGCTTCAATGCTTTGAACTGACCAAAGGATACTGTCAAATCCCGAACTTCAATCATAGTCGTCCTCCTTGCCTAAGCGTCCCAAAATGAAATACATAACACCGCCTAAGGGCATTGAAAGCAAACAGAGCAAGGCCCAAATTCCCTTAGAAAGATAGCGTGTGCCTCTGCTGGTAAAAATATCGTACCAGCAAAAACCAACATAAAACAGGACAAGTAACATTAAAGGAATGAGTAGTTTAAGAGACATGTCTTTTCTCCTTTTCATCTAAAATTTCAATGCAGTGACTTTTGATATGACAAGCCGGACAAGTCAGCCTGCGCGTTCTCAGAGTATGACTGGCAAAAAGAAATTCTTTAAAATTCGCCTTAAAAACAGTATCACACTCTGGACAAATGTAAGAAACCTGCTGATAAAATGATTTGACTAAAATAAAGGTGTATAGACAAGCGAGGCCAAAACCAATTACAAAGGGATACAGCGTTTGCCACTGAAATGACAGCCATAAGCCCAGCCAAATCACAATATTGCCAAAAAAGCCCAAAATAATCATGTGACGGTAGAATTGATGGTATTTTTTACGTTCTTCCATAAAATTTGTCAATGTTGTCATCGTTTCTGGTGACATTTTTGACCACAAGGTTAGATCTTTAGAAAGCTTGACAGCTCTGTCAAGTTTATTTTGCTTATCAGAAATTTCTGTCTGAAGACTTTGGATATGTTCTTTCAAAAGTAAAGCCAAAACTTCTTTGGCATTTCTTTCTGCTAAGATAGTTTTAATATGTTCAATAGAAAAATCCAGCTCTCGTAAAAAGCAAATCATGTGCAGACGCTTTAGATCCTCTTCACTGTAAAGACGTCTTCCACCCTCACTTATTGAAGAGGGAATTAAAATACCGCGCTTATCATAATATTGAACTGTCCGAACAGAAACTTGACAAGCCTTAGCCAATTCACCAGTTGTATAAAATGACATATTTTCTCCTTTCATGTCTTCATCTTACTACATGACCTAAGGTCATATGCAAGACTTTTGATAGAAAAAACACAATTTTTTTAATAACAAACTGCTAAGCACAAAAAAAGCCCTCGCAAATGCGGAGCTATTTTCAGCGACGGCCAAACATGCGGCCGAAGAAGCCTTTTTTCTTAGCTTCTCTTTCTTGTTTGGTTTGAATCTCTTCAACTTCTGCCTTGGCTTCATCCAATTCAAGCTGCAGTTGCTTGCTGTCTTCCATGGCTGCTAAGGTTAGACGCTGCTGCTGATCCAACTGCTTATCTTTCTCTGAGATTTGAACATCCTTGGTACGAAGCTGAGCATCCATATTGGACAGCTGTTCGTCTTTTGCTTTTAATTGCTCATAAAGCCGAGAAATTTCAGTATTTTTTTCATCAACTAAAATCTCCAAGAGTTCACGCTGCTTCGTTTCCTCATCAATAGGCTCATCATCAAAAATCGTTTTCTTATAAATTTCCTCTAACTTAATAAGACCGCTGCGATTAACAACTGTAACACCTTTTTCATTTTTATCTAAATCTTCTTCTGGTAGAGTCTTGATGCGATTATTGACTGCTTGGCGGCTGACGCCAAGAATTTCAGCAAGTTCGCTGACCGTTTTTTCAATAGCCATAATATCCTCTTTTTTCGTGGTAGTAGTATTAAAATAGTAACATATCCCCTATTTTCTGTCAATTTTGTTAATAGCAGAGCTATTGCCAGAAAACTCAAAATATGCCATAATAAGACAAATACCGTTTTGAAAGGATAACTCATGGCAACTTTTCGTGATGATATCAAGATTAATGATGGTGTACTGCCCTTTACCAAAGAAATCGCTGATAAAATGCAAACTGTCTTTGACCCAGAAATTGAGCTTGATATTTATAATTTAGGCTTGATTTATGAAATTAATATCGATGAAACTGGCCACTGCGATTTCCTTATGACCTTCACAGATACTAATTGTGGCTGTGAAGACACGCTTCCTATTGAGGTAGCTGACAAGCTCAAGTCTATTGACGGTATTAATTCTGTTAAGGTGGAAACGACCTACAATCCAGTATGGAAAATGACTCGTATCAGTCGTTACGGCCGTATCGCATTGGGCATCGCGCCGCGCAGGTAAGTTTATTTTATTACTATTAAAAAGAGTCTGGAAACCAAACTTCCAAACTCTTTTATTATATCTTCTATTTTCCTGATCTTTCTGTATTCCAGAAATCTGTCACAGCACCTTTGGCAGCTGAAGATACGGTGTGAGCGTATTTACCAAGGACGCCACGTGAGTAAAGCGGCGGAAGAACTGTCTCAGCCTTACGGCGTTCAAGTTCTTCGTCTGAAACATGCATAGTGATTTCTTTGGTGTCTTGATCAACCGTAACCAAATCGCCTGTATGAAGATAGGCAATTGGACCGCCGTCTTGAGCTTCAGGAGCAATATGTCCGACAACCAGACCGTAAGTTCCGCCTGAGAAGCGACCGTCAGTCAGAAGTGCAACCTTGTCTCCTTGTCCCTTACCGACAATCATGGATGAGAGAGAAAGCATTTCCGGCATACCAGGACCGCCTTTAGGACCAACAAAACGGACAACAACAACATCGCCATCAACGATATCATCTGAAAGAACCGCTTCAATAGCTTCTTCTTCTGAATCAAAGACCTTAGCAGGGCCGGTATGATTACGAACTTTAACCCCTGAAACCTTGGCAACAGCACCATCTGGTGCCAAATTACCTTTAAGGATAATAAGCGGACCATCTGCACGTTTAGGATGCTCAAGTGGCATGATAACCTTTTGACCTGGTGTCAAATCTGGGAAATCAGCCAAGTTTTCAGCAACGGTTTTGCCAGTACAAGTGATGCGATCGCCATGAAGGAAACCATTAGCCAAAAGGTATTTCATCACAGCTGGCACACCGCCAACCTCATAGAGATCTTGGAAGACATATTGACCGGATGGCTTCAAATCAGCCAAGTGAGGAACTCTTTCTTGGAAATCATTGAAATCTTCAAGAGTCAGATCCACATTGGCTGCGTGAGCAATGGCCAGCAAATGCAGAGTAGCATTGGTTGAGCCGCCAAGTGCCATGGTTACAGTAATAGCATCTTCAAAAGCTTCACGAGTCAGAATATCAGATGGTTTTATGCCTAATTCAAGCATTTTGACAACCGCACGACCAGCTTCTTCAATATCAGCTTTTTTCTCTGGAGATTCAGCTGGGTGAGAAGAAGAGCCTGGAAGACTAAGTCCCAGAACTTCAATATTGGTAGCCATCGTATTGGCCGTATACATACCGCCACAGCCGCCAGGACCCGGGCAGGCATTACACTCAATTGCACGTACTTCTTCGGCTGTTATATCGCCATGGTTCCATTTTCCGATACCTTCAAAAACCGAAACCAAATCAATATCTTTACCATCAAGATTTCCCGGTGCAATCGTTCCCCCGTAAGCAAAGATAGCCGGAATATCCATATTGGCCATAGCGATGACAGAGCCGGGCATGTTCTTATCGCAGCCGCCAATAGCAACAAAAGCATCTACATTATGGCCGCCCATGGCCGCTTCGATGGAATCTGCAATGATGTCCCGCGAAGTCAGAGAGAAACGCATTCCCTGCGTTCCCATAGCAATCCCATCTGCAACCGTAATGGTTCCATACTGGACAGGCCAAGCACCTGCATCTTTTACGCCTTCTTTAACAATCTTACCAAAATCATGAAGATGAATATTACATGGCGTATTTTCAGCCCAAGTTGAGATGACACCGACAATCGGCTGTTCAAAATGTTCGTCTTTCATCCCTGTTGCCCGCAGCATGGCACGGTTAGGTGACTTAACCATGCTGTCATAAACTGACGAGCGATGACGTAAATCTTTTAAATTTTTCTCAGTCATAACAGACCTCTTTTCTGTTTACTTTAACATTACTATTTTAGCACAAAATCAGCTGAGTAACACGATAAAATCACTATTTCCCAAAAAGTCTGATAATTACTCTGCTGCTTCAATAAATGGTAACTTAGTAATCAGATCGTCTCCAAAGTTTATGGTAGAATAGAATCATGACACATTTTGAAACAATTATTATCGGAGGCGGGCCTGCTGGTATGATGGCAGCAATAGCAGCCAGCTGGCACGGAAAAAAGACGCTGCTTCTGGAAAAAAATAAACGTCTGGGCAAAAAGCTGGCTGGAACTGGCGGCGGACGATGCAACGTTACTAATAACGGAACACTTGATGATCTTATGGATGGGATTCCTGGAAACGGACGCTTTCTCTACAGTGTTTTCTCTCAATTTGACAACCACGATATTATCCATTTTTTTGAAGATAATGGCGTTTCTTTAAAAGTCGAAGATCACGGACGGGTTTTCCCAGTTACAGATAAATCTCAGACTATCATTCA
Source organism: Streptococcus dentiloxodontae (assembly GCF_053206925.1). Classification (NCBI taxonomy): domain Bacteria; kingdom Bacillati; phylum Bacillota; class Bacilli; order Lactobacillales; family Streptococcaceae; genus Streptococcus; species Streptococcus dentiloxodontae. The sequence goes on from NZ_JBRUHR010000002.1 coordinate 223,544, forward strand.
GGCTTTAGAGAAGAAGATTCTTGCCCTAGGCGCTCAGATTTGGACCCAGTTTGAAGTCGTTTCAGTTAAGAAAAGAGAGCATCTCTTTCATATCAAATCGGCTGACCAAGAACTAACCTGTAAGCAATTGATTGTAACAACTGGCGGTAAATCTTATCCTTCAACAGGATCAACTGGTTTTGGCTATGATATTGCTCGCCACTTTAATCTTGAGCTTACACCGCTTGAAGCCGCCGAAAGTCCTCTTCTGACCAATTTCCCGCATAAGGTATTGCAGGGAATCTCATTAAGTGATATAACCCTTAGCTACGGCAAACATGTCATCACCCATGACCTACTCTTTACTCACTTTGGACTTTCAGGTCCAGCTGCCTTGCGACTATCCAGTTTCATCAAGGGCGGCGAAACCATTTACTTAGATTTTTTACCTCAAATGACAGCTGATTATCTGCTCCAGCATTTAACCCAAAACCGAGAAAAAACGGTAAAAAATGCCCTAAAAATCCTAGTCCCTGAACGAATAGCTGAGTTTCTGAGCGACAGCAAAGCAAATCAGAAAATTAAACAGCTTGGAAAGGCTGATACTGAAGTACTGATAACCAGACTTAAAGCTCTGCCGATTCCTGTTACAGGTAAAATGACATTAGCCAAATCCTTTGTCACTAAGGGTGGAATTAAGCTTAAGGAAATCAATCCCAAAACTCTAGAAAGCAAAAAAGTAACGGGCCTCCATTTTGCCGGTGAAGTGTTGGATATTAATGCCCACACTGGCGGTTTTAATATCACTGCTGCTCTATGTACTGGCTGGGTTGCAGGAAGCTCACCTGATTAAAAATGAAAACTCAGACTGAAGAGGTGTCTGAGTTTTTTAATTTGAAAAAAGTAAGGAGAGGAGGGGATTCGAACCCCCGAGCCCCGTTAAGGACTACACGCTTTCCAAGCGTGCGCACTCGGCCACTATGCGACCTCTCCATGATAAGAGCCAAAGGCTCAAAAATTTTAAATAAATGATTAAAACTGTGCTTCCATACGATAGATTGCCTGACCTTTACTGGAGAATTTTTGTTCATACTCCGTCATAACATTGCCTTCATAGTCACTGGCATGCAGATCAAGCCAAACTTGTTTCAGAATCATGCCATATTGTGAGACGCTGGCCAAACTATATTCAAACAAGCCTTGGTTATCCGTTTTGAAATGAATTTCACCGCCTTCAGGCAAGATCTGCTTGTAAGTATCCAAGAAAGTTTTATAGGTCAGCCGCCGCTTTTCATGTTTTTTCTTAGGCCAAGGATCTGAGAAATTAAGATAGATAAGATCAATTTCACCATCAGCGAAATAATTGGTCAAAGCAGAACCATCTACACGAAGCAATTTGACGTTTTTCACGGCTGAGTCAAGAACTTTATCTAAAGCATAACTAAGCACAGATAACTGAATATCAATTCCAATATAATTAATATCAGGATTTTTGACAGCCATACCAGTGATAAAAGCTCCCTTGCCAGAACCGACTTCTATATGGATGGGATTGTCATTGTCAAATATCTCATGCCATCTTCCTTTAGCTGTTTCTGGATTAAGAATGACATATTGAGGATGGTTAGCTAGGTGTTCCTCAGCACCTTTACGTTTTCTAACTCGCATGCTTACTTTCTATGTCGTTTGAAATCATCTCGAAATTTGCGAAGCGCATAGATTTCTTGATTAACATGTTCAATATCACGATTATCAAAGAACTTTGAAATCTGTGACAAATACGAAAACTGACCATACCAGAAAATCTTATCTAAAACCAAGTCATTATTTTTATAGCCATAATAAGACAGCCATTCAGGCCAATGAGCCTCTGGAATATAATGACTCAAAAGATGAGCAACATCATACATCCGATCTGTCAGCCGAACAGAATCCCAATCCACCAAATAAATCAAACCTGATGTCGTGATGACAAAATTGCTGTGGCGAACATCTCCATGTACAATCGTTGCAATCTCAGAACGAAACTCTGGCAAGTGACGTTTCAAATAGTCAATTACTTCTTGTAAGAAAGTATTATCCTGAAGCTGAAGCGAAGCATTTTCCTGCCAATCGCGCAAAAGATCAAAAGGATTCTCAATATGATAGCCCAGCTGCAACAGCTGATTGACCAGCTGCTTGGATTTGTGAAGATTGCCTAAAATCTGAATAATCTGTTTGCTGTTCATATCTTGACGGGTCAAAATACGACCATCCAGCCACTCCTGAGCACTCATCATATCGCCATTAACCAAACGCTTAGCCCATAGAAGCTGGGGAGCAATTTGTTCCTTGGCAAGAGCTGCCAAGATTGGCGTTGTATTCATCTTGACGAAGACCCGATCCCCGTTAGGGTAGGTCCCCATGTAGGCCTTACCGCTCTTACCTTTGAGAGGGACTAAGGTCAAATCTTTATCTGTAGACGTCACCTGGCATCTCCTTTTCAAGATAGTAAGGTCGAAACAGTCTAACCTTCCAACCTCATTCATTGATTTAGTCGTTTCTTTATATTTTACCTATTTTATGCAGCTTAGTCAATCATCTTCTTTAGTTTATAAGGAATATAAAGAACAAAAAGCGCACTCATAGCCAAAATAAGGCTGCCGCTAATTTGCCATTGGAAAAACAGCAGAGCTTCTATAACCGTTAAAATCAACATAAGCACTGTTAAAAACTGCCTGAAATTCGTCACTTTCTGCACTTGAGACGGCGGTAAAAACTGACTCATTCTATGATAATCAAAATGATTAAAGAGAGCAAGCAACTGAAAAAGCAAGAGATAATTGAAAACTAAAACCAAGGCAAAAGCTAACCAGCCCTCATCAATTAATAGAATTGATAAAACTGCCAAAATAAATAAACGCAGAGTCAAGGCAAAATAGTCACCTGAACGTAAGAAGGCTCTCACATAAAGATTAAGCCATGCTTTATCTTGCCTTTTAGCTGCCAGAAAAAGTAAACCATCCAAATACTTGCGGCGTTTAACACTGCTTGAAATCCCTTTAACGGTAGTAAAAAGAGAGAAAAATTTGAGAATAGCCTGCTGGCGCTTTTGCTCTGCCGTAATAACTGTCTCCCAGTTCAGGTGAGAATTGTTAAAGAAGGGCTGTACTCTAGCTTGAAAAATAATATATTTTGCCACAGCCAAAAAGAGCAAAATCAGAACAAAGCCCCATAATGGCAGGCTTAAGGCCAAGAAAAGCGGAGCCACTAAAACAAGCAATAGACTTTGAACAGCTGTCCAAAAAAGATAGGCCCTACGCACAGCTGATTTGATATGTGCTGTTACTTCTGTTTCTCTAACCAGAAGGTAGTATTTATCCGCTGCATCCACATAAGTGGCAACATTTCCCCAAAAAGGCAGAACAAGGCACAGCAGAAACAAAGCTAAAGCAATAGGCCAAGGCTGCTTAGGAAAATGCCGTAACAACTGGCTGTACTGCACCAGAAGAAAGCCCAAAAGAAACATGAGAACAAGAACAAAATGGTCATTAAAAACATAGCGGCTGTACTTAAGACAACGATTACGAAAGGTGCTTCGGCGTGTTTTAAAAAGCTCTGCAATCATAGACTACCCTCTTTGGTTAAGGCCATATAGATGTCGTTGAGATTGGCTTTAGAATCACCAAACTGCTTTCGTAAATCATCTAAAGTCCCCACAGCTAAGACTTCACCTTGATGAAGAATGACAAAACGATCACACATTTTTTCAGCTGAGTCCAAAACATGTGTAGACATGAGAATAGCTTTGCCAGCCTCTTTTTCCTTGGCTAAAAGGTTGGTCAAATCCGAAATAGCCAGCGGATCCAACCCTAAAAATGGCTCATCAATAATAAAAAGACTGGGATTGACTATGAAAGCACAGATAATCATAACCTTTTGTTTCATCCCCTTTGAAAATTGAGTTGGAAACCATTCTAGCTTATCCTCCAGACGAAACAATTTCAAGTATTGATTCGCACGCTCAAGACCTTCTTTCACATCAAAGCCGTAGGCCATGAGTACTGTCTCCAAATGCTCACGCAGAGTCAATTCTTCATAAAGACTGGGCGTTTCTGGAATATAGCCAATCTTTTGGCGATAGGCAAAATTATCATCCGCCAAACTTAACCCATCAATACTGATTTCTCCTTGATAAGGTGTCAAAAGGCCTATAATTTCATTGATAGTGGTGGACTTCCCAGCGCCATTTAAACCAATGAGACCAACCAACTCGCCATCACCCACTTCAAAAGAAATTTGCTTGAGAACAGGAATGTTAGCATAACCTCCCGTTAATTGATTAATTTTTAACATAAACTTACTCACAATTTTTTGATATAATCATTATAACAAAATCAATAGAATTCAGGTGATTCAAATGACAGATTGTCTATTTTGCAAGATTATTGCTGGGGAAATTCCCTCTTCTAAAGTCTACGAAGATGAACAGGTGTTAGCTTTCTTGGATATCTCTCAGGCTACCAAAGGCCATACTTTGATCATTCCTAAAGAGCATGTCCGTAATGTATTAGACATGTCAACTCAGACTGCTGAGCTGCTGTTTAGCCGTGTGCCCAAAATTGCTCGTGCAGTTCAAAAAGCAACTCAGGCAGTTGGTATGAATATTCTTAACAATAACGAAGAAATCGCTGGACAAACTGTCTTTCATGCCCACGTTCATCTCATTCCGCGCTACGGAAAAAGTGATGGTATCACTCTTGGTTTTGAAGAACACGAACCAGACTTTGACCGACTAGCTCAGCTAGCTCAGACAATTGCTAACGAGGTATCTGTATGAAAATTGGACGTTATCTATTCTTAGGCGCAGCTGGTTTTGCTGCCTATCAAGCCTACAAACACCGCGAGGAAATTAAAGCAGGTTTTTACGATATCAAAGAAAGCAGCTCTGCTATTAACCAAGATATTGATAAAATCAAAGATAGCCTAGCAACTATAACGGAGCAAAGAGCTGTGCTGGCTAAAATCAGTCAGGAGCTAACTTACAAAATACGTGTTTTCCAAAATGAAACACAAGCTCGCCTAGACGAAATTCAGAAACGATTGAAGAAGTATCAAACAGAAGAAGAGTAATAAAAGCCTTGATTCATATACGAATCAAGGCTTTTATTACTTATTTTTTAAAGAATTTATGATTGACCTAGTTACACTCTTACTCAATCCTTGATTTTTAGGATGAGTTCGTAAATAGGAATGAACTTGTGTTCCAGTGTCTGAACGAATATAACCGTTTGTATTAATAATTTTGTCAGATAGAATTTTACCTAATAATCTCATATATTACCTCCTAGACAAACTATGTTAACCCAATAAGCGTTAGACCATATATCTACTGTACTCACTTCTGAGACTCTTTCCATTTCAAAAATTCTTGATATTCTTGATTATCCAAATCGCTAGAAACATCATTAAGTGTTGGAGAAATAAACTCTACTGCACTATCAATATATTTATTCTTTGTTTTTCTATTTGTTTTATTCCACCTTCTGCCCTGCCTTGTAGCCGCAGTTGCATTGATTTTATTATTGATAACGTTTCCTGCAATAGCTCCCAAACCAAGCCACTTAGCAATATTTGCTAAATCACCAATAATACTTACTGCCGCAAGAGTTCCTATCATCATTATAAAGAAAATAAATAATACAATAAATTCCCAACTCATACTATATTCCTCCTAAATTATTAAATATTTTATCAACAGTTTGATGTAAAGTATCACGATAAGCTATAAGATAATCAGCAAACTTTTTATTAATATCATCTGACAATGGAATATCTGTCATACCACCATATTCTCTTTCAGCAAGTTCAAATTCATAATCAATTGAAGACTTTGAATTTTCAAACTCTTCTTTCGTTTCATTATCAATGACCCCATACTCTGATAACTTATCTTCATAGTAATTTTGATAATCTTCCATGATATATTGATACATTTTTATATAATCACCATAAGTCTTAATAGAACGAATCGTTTCATCTGATGTATCTGTTTGTTTAAATTCAGTTTTATTACCTGTAGTCTTGTTAATTATTGTTGAAATTATAGTAGGTGTACTGTATCCCATATCAGACGCTAAACCGTACGCAAAAAATATTACTGCACCAATACCTATTATAAATATTGCAATAAACACTCCTAGACAACCTAAACAACCTTTTCCTATTTTTCCCATAATGTTTTTATTCCTTTACTAAAGACACCATCAATAGTATCCCAAAAACAATGTTTTTTCTTGACAAAATTAACTAGGGAATTTTTTAAGACTGGCTAAATACAAGGAACCTCCAGTGATTCCTATAATTCCTCCAACCCATCCTAAAAACGGAATAAGTGAAACAGCTCCTCCAACAATAAGTAGGACACTAGGAGCTGTCCCAACTGGACTATCCCCTCTATAATAAACAGCACCAACTATTCCCAGAACTAATAAAGCAATTTTCACAACATAAACAAATATAGTTATCAATCTTGTCGCATTCTCCGATCCTGTGGATGCTGCTCCTAGGATAAACCATATTGCAAACAGAAGAAAGATTCCTCCTGTGAGACCTACAATTCCATTTGTAATAGCTAAAGATTTAGTTTTCATATTTTCTCCTTTTTTCTTATAAATTAATTACTGAATAGATGATGCAATATTATCGGTTACTTCTTTCAAGCTATCGCGATAATTTTTTAAATACTGAACTAAACTGTCTTTCCCGACAATCTTACTATCACCCATAGCATCGTATTCCTTACGCTGCTCTTCTAAAGAATTTTTACTTTCTTGCTTTAGATTTTCAATGGTAGTTCCTCCATCATCAAGAACAGTGCCTGCAATAGCATTTTGATAGTTGGTTAAATATTCATCAATAATCTTAGAATACATTACTAAATAATCATTATAAGTTACGATTTCTTCAATGGTTTCATCTGAAGTATCTTGAGGAGCAAATGTACTAGAACTAGATGTTTCTGATGCCGAAGCATTAGATGTACTGTCTGTAATACTAGTAGCAGTATCTACTATGTTTTTTGTAATTGAGCATCCTGATAAGACAAGTACTGAAAATAATAATATTGAAACTATATGAGCATTTCTTTTCATATTTTCTCCTTTAATCAAATTAAGTTTTCTGTAAAAATTATATATATATATATATCAGAAATGTCAAGAGTTTTTCTAAAATAAATAACTGCAGCATCCCTTTTGTTATATTTTTTTCAGAACATTAAAATTTATAAATGTCTATTTAATTTTTTAATGAGCTAAATTCGCTTTTTTATCCTAGCTTTCCATACAGACAAAAGGTGACCTTGTTAACTTCCTAATTTTTGATATAATAAAACGGTGATGCAAAAATGAAATTAACATCATTTTTTTGTCATGATTTTAATCGGAAAGTTTTGTAGTGAAACTTATGCGTATACTTTTTAGGAGGATTAGGAACCATAATGAACAAAAAGTATTTATTTAATCGCTCTATTTTCGCAAAAGCTAAAGGACACGACGTTAAACGCAAGTCATCTAAAGGATTGGTGACAGGAATCGTTTTGGCAGGATCTTTTATTTTGCTAGGAGCCGGCCAAGTCGTTTCAGCAGATCAAGTTTCTGAGTCGGAAAACAATACTGCTTCAACAGCTGTAGTCAATACCGATACGGCAGACACTCAAACTGTTGATAGTACCAATCAAACTGCACCTCAAACTTCCTCAGCAGAAGATAGCTCTGAAAATGCCAGCGAAGCATCAAGCAATGACACTGATAATCAGGCTAATAATGTGACTTCTGATGAAGAATCTAAATCTGACTCAACTCAGACTGAAAGCGTAACGACATTCGCATCTGTTAGACATCATGATGATGAAGATGAAGACGAAGATGACGAGGATGAAGAAGATGAGGATGAGGATGAGGACGATGAAGACGAGGATGAAGATAATAAAAAATCAAACATCACATTCAACGATCAAGGAGTAAACACATCGTCATCTCACGTCAACGTTGATGGTAAAAACATCACACTAACATCAGCAGGTACTTATACTCTGTCTGGTTCTGCCGATGGGTATCATATTACAGTAGCTGATGATGTAACCGGCGAAGTGAAGCTTAAACTTAAAGCAGTCAATTTAACAGAATCTAACATTACCACTTCAAAAAATTTGGCTATTAAAATCTTAGCAGATAGTTCTATTTCATCATCTTCAACTACACTTGAAACAGGCGGAGCTCTCTTTATTTCAAGTGAAAAGAGAAACACTTTGAAAGTGTCAACGACATCTGGACATGCTATCAAGGCAAACAGTCTGGAAGCTGACGAAGTTACTCTTGATTTATCTTCAACAGATAAAGATGGCATTCATGCAAAGACAAGTGTCACTATCAAAGAGTCAAATGTTACTATCTCTGCTACTGATGATGGTATTCAGGCACAAGACGATACAGATGTTAACGCAGGTGACATCACTATCAAGGATTCAAACATAACTATTACCTCTACAAGTAAGGGAATCACAGCTAATGATGAAGTCACTGTAAAAGGTTCAACTTCAATAACCATTACTTCTGGTTCTGAAGGAATTGAGGGCCGCTATGTGAATCTGAAAAAGGGTGATATCACAATTAATGCCAACGATGATATGATCAATGCAACTGAATGGACAACAAAAGATGATGCTGATCTATCACACTTGACTAACAGCACCAATGATATTAAAAACAAGGTAGCCATCGTTATTTCTGGTGCTAATGTTAGTGGGACAGGCTATGATGATGGTCTAGACTCCAACGGCGATTTAACCATTACTGGCGGCAGTCTTAAAATTCAATCTGTTACGGATTATAGCTCAGCTATTGATTATGATGGCACTGGCTTAGCCTCTGGCGGAACTGTTTGGGGAATTGGGCACATGGGATTTGCGCAAGGCTTCTCAACAGGTACTAAACAGGCTTATATTATCGGAATTGCCTCAGGTTTAGCTGGTGATACTATTACCATTACTGATGAAAAGGGACGTGTGGTTGCCGAAACCAAAGCAGATGTTGCTTTTGACAGTGTTGTTTTTTCAAGCAAAAAAATTAAAGCAGGTAAGACCTATACGATTACAACATCTGACGGCCGTACAGCAACTGTAACAGCTACAAAAGAAACAACACCTCATCCAAAAACTCGCCGTCACATCCCTAAAGAAACTGTTCCACTTCTGCCAAACGGACACCATCCAGCCTTTCCTGGCAACGGAACTCCTCCAACTGACAGCAACAGCTAAAAAATAGAAAAACAAAATGGATGATTCTTCCATTTATAAAAAGAAAATAAAAAGGCAGCCACTCCATCGGGGAGCGATTGCCTTTTTATATTAGTCGGCTGCCGTGATAAAGACTTTGTCATTTTTCATGTCAGCTTTAAGATGTTTAACATCAGTATGATCAAGGTAGAAATCAGTTACCTTGTCACGAATTTGACTTTCAATAACACGACGAAGAGGCCGAACACCCATTGTTTCATCATAGCCTGCTTCAATCAAATGTTCAATAACATTATCTGATACAGCAAGATCAATACCCTTTTTAGCCAGAGTATCATTAACTTGTTCTAACATGAGAAGAACAATGGCATGAAGGTCTTCTTTAGTCAGACTGTGGAATTCGATAACGCCATTGAAGCGATTGAGAAATTCTGGACGGAAATAAGGAGCAATACGATCCATGATATCTTGTTTATCATTAGTTTCAGAAGAACTGTAGCCAAAGCCTGCATTAGATGTTGCAATAATCACCGTATTTTTGAAATTAACAGTGTTACCTTGACCGTCAGTTAAGCGACCATCATCCAAGACCTGCAGAAGAAGTGTGATAACTTGCGAGTCTGCTTTTTCAATTTCATCTAAGAGAATAATAGAGTATGGATTACGGCGTACGCGCTCCGTCAAAGTATTTGAATTGTCATCATAACCAACATAGCCAGCGGTTGTACCGATTAATTTGGAAACGGCTGTGCGATCGCTATATTCCGACATATCTAAACGAATAATAGCATCTTTAGTTCCAAACATATCCAGCGCTAGCTGTTTAGCCAATTCTGTCTTACCAACCCCAGTTGGACCGACGAAGAGAAAAGAGCCGATTGGACGGTTCCCTTCATCAAAACCTGCACGATTGCGGCGAATAGCACGCGCCACCGCTTCAACCGCTTGGTTTTGACCGATAACTTTACCTTCCAAACGAGTTGCCATGCCTTTTAACCGTTCAATGTCTGAAGCACCCATTTGTGCTACTGGAATACCAGTCAAGCGCTCCACAGATTCTGCAATGTCATTGATAGTTGCTGTAACTTTTTTGTCTTCCGTGTTGTTCTCTAGCTGTTTTTCCAATTCATCAATACGCGTCTTAGCATTAAGAGCTTCTTCATAGTCTTCACGCGCCACTGCTGCTTCTTGTCTATCCTTTTGTGTAGCAATCTCTGCTTCAATAGACTTAACATCAGTCACAGGATGCTGTGCAGCCAAATGAGCGGAAGTCATATCCAGCAAATCAATAGCCTTATCAGGCAAGCTGCGCTGCGGAATATATTGAACAGAATAATCTACAGCTGCTTTCAAAACTTCATCAGGTAACACCACATTATGATGCTGTTCATAAAGAGAACGAATGCCTTTAAGGATAGCCAGTGTATCTTCTGCTGATGGAGCATTAACTTTAACTTCGTTGAAACGGCGAGCCAGCGCAGCATTTTTCAAAATGGTATTGCGGTATTCATCTTGAGTTGATGCTCCAATCAAGGTCAGCTCTCCGCGAGAGAGAGCAGGCTTAATAATATCAGCCAACCCCTTAGAACCAGAGTCTCCACCCGTTGAACCTGCACCTAAAATCTGATGAATTTCATCAAAGAAGAGAATAATATTCCCTGCTGATTTGATCTCATCTAAAAGCTTTTGAATGTTTTCTTCAAAGGCTCCGCGGTACTGCGTTCCTGCCTCAAGTCCAGAAATATCAATGCTGATAAGCTCTTTGTTTTTAATGCTGGCAGGAACATCACCTGCTACAATCGCTTGTGCTAAGCCCTCAACAACAGCAGTCTTACCAACCCCAGCATCTCCGACAAGAACAGGATTGTTCTTGGTTCGGCGTGCCAAAATTTCTGCTGTCTCTTGAATTTCCTTATTACGCCCAATAACAGGATCAAGTTTGCCTTGACGTGCTTCCTCAGTCAGATTGGTTCCCAGCTTAGCCAGAATACCGTCTTCTTTGACCTTTCCTCTTTGGTTTTGAGAAACAGGCTGTGCTCCTTCACCCTTAGGAAGCTGGCCTGTCTGACGGTAAACAGCAAACTCTTCAGGAGTGACCTCACGGCCATTAATCATATAGCGGCGGTTCTCAGAACGGTAACCACCCATATTTCCCATTAATTGATTGAAAATATCGTCCATATTGTTGAAATCATTAAAATTGTTGTTCATAATTATACCTCGTTTTTTCTGTATTCAATGGCTGACGCTGAAAAATCATTTAAATATTTCCCAGTCAGCAACAAGTAAAAAATTAGCAGGAATAGGTCTTTAAAACAAACTGACCTTTACTGACTAATGGTCTAAAATTTTTATCGGCAGCTCTTGCCGATAAATAATATCCGGTTCAGTTAAGTTAGTTTCTTGACTAAAACTGACCTTTCTTTCAAAAATATAAGGACTAGTCATATAGTCACCTGCTTTCTGATAGAATAAACTATCTCATTTATCCTAACAACCTCAGAGTCTATGGCAGACGATGAAGTCATCAGCCAAGGCTTTTTATTAACCTTGTAAGTTCATTATACACCATTGGTCAGTAAAGGTCAATATTTTATTTGACTATTTTTGACCTTTTTTAAAAATAGTTCTTGACATCTTATCATAATAGATTTAAACTAAATAACGTTAGCTTACTAGCAAATTAAACAATTGGAGCAAGAATGAAAAATACAGGCAGGCTTTTAAAAAAAGCAACGAATCATATGCTGTGGCAATTCGACCAATTTGCCAAACAATATCATCTGACAGGCACTCAAATGTCCATCATTGATTTTATTGGCAGTCAAACCTTACCTATTTATTTTCAGCGTGATATTGAAAAAGAATTCAATATTCAACGTTCAACAACGACAGTTCTCTTGCAGGGAATGGAAAAAAAGGGCTTGATTTTCCGCCGTATCTCACCTAATGATGCCAGACAAAAATCGGTTCATTTAACAACTAAAGGGTTGGAATTAGTTGCCGTCTGCCGATCTTACTTTCAGGATAACGAAGCATCTCTTCAGAAGCATTTTTCAAAACAAGACCTCCAAACTTTTGAAGCTATCCTAAATTTTTATCTCAATAACGAATCAAAGGAGCACCAACAATGACCAGTCAAAAAATTTCCAAAAATATTCTTGGAGCTATCTTAGCCTCGGGACTTTTATCCTTTGCAGGTGTCGTAGTAGAGACTGCTATGAATATTACTTTTCCAACATTGATGAAGGAATTTAGCATCACAACAGCAACTGTTCAATGGATGACAACAATCTATCTTTTAGTTGTGGCATCTGTCGTTCCTTTGTCAGCCTATCTTAAGCGTTCTTTCAAAATGAAGTCGCTTTTTGTCAGCGCAAATCTTCTCTTTCTTTTAGGTCTTATTATTGATATTATTGCACCAAGTTTTGGTATCTTATTGTTCGGACGTGTGATTCAAGGATTGGGTGTAGGTATAGCTCTGCCGCTTATGTTTAATATTATCTTGGAACAGGTTCCTATCCAAAAAATCGGTACTATGATGGGAATTGGAACCCTAATCACAGCTATCGCTCCCGCTATCGGGCCTACTTTTGGCGGACTAGTTGCCAATCATTTGGGCTGGCGTTATATTTTTGTTCTTTTGGTTCCGATTTTACTTCTATCGCTCTTTTTAGGTATTAAGACTATCCAGCAAAAAAGCCTTATTAAACGTGAAAAACTTGATATTATTAGTGTCTTCGCTGTTCTCCTCTTATTTATTGGCTTAATTTTAGGAATAAACAACATTTCCGAGCATGCCTTTTTCAGCTTAAATGTTATAGGCTGGCTGATAGTAGGCCTATTAGGCTTACTTATACTGGTTGTGCGTTCCGCTAAAGCTGAGCAGCCAATCATCAATCTTTCTATTTTAAAACATGCTAATTTTACCGGCCATGTCATTCCGTTTTTTATCCTTCAGTTAATTTCTCTGGGACTGTCCTTTCTTTTGCCAAATTACATTCAGCTTGTTAACCATTCAACAGCAACTCTTGCAGGTATTCTCGTTTTCCCAGGCGCTTTGCTTGGTGCTTTATTTGCTCCATTTGGCGGAACTCTTTTAGATATGTTTGGTGCCAGAAAACCTATTATTATTGGAGCTGGCTTAATTATCTTAGCGACTGCCCTTTATTGGTTCTTCGGACTGCAGCTTACCAATACCTTGCTTTGTCTTTTCTATCTTATTTATATGCTGGGAATGGGGACTTCTTTTGGCAATATCATGACAAATGGCCAAAAACAGTTGGACCGAAATCACCGTGCTGACGCCAATGCCATCTTTAATACCTTGCAGCAATTTGCCGGTGCGGTCGGAACAACAATTGCTTCCCTTATAGTCGCCCTGAGTCAAGCTAGTTATAAAGGCAGCTACTCAACCGCTACCGCCATAGGATCACGCAATGCCTTTTTACTTCTGCTGATTCTAGCTATTGTTCAATTTTGTATCTTATTAAAGACCGTCAAAGATAAAACAGAACATTAAATCATTAAAACTCACAAAAAGGGAGCAGGAAAAACTCAACAAATAACAAAAGAGTTCGTCTTCCCACCCCCTGTGCTAGGATGTTAAAACGAACTCTAATTGGTGAGGTTGGATTTGAACCGTGCCCCAGAAGTTAGACAGAGAAAATCTAACTTTTTGGGGTCAGTACAAAAATCCAGTCTCTTTTTATTATCGCTGACAATAAACGGCTATCGCTTGTGCAACAAAATTAGCTGTCCCCTGACCGCCCGACTGATCAATAAACTGACTAAAGCGGTTATCTGCAGCATACATTTGTCCCAAACCAGCTAAAACTTCTTTAGTGCAATCATAGAAGTTCTGACTAATATAATCTTTTAAAACTTCTACCTGCTGCTGAACTTTAGAGTCATCAGCCGATAAATCTTTTAATTGACCAAAAGCGCTCATTATTTCAGACATTTTAGAACTTATTTGAGCAAAATCTTGTTGACTTGTCCTAGCAGCAAATTCCTGATAGGCTGCTGTATTTCCCCATTTTTTCTTAGCCTCAGCCTCAAAAGCTTCCAGCTCCGCTTTGTCAAATGCTTTAAAATCCATATAATCATTGCCTTTCTTCTGTAAGGATTTAGCATGCTGGATAACCTTTTCTAAATGCGCTTTTTTCAGCTCTAAAAGCTTAATCTGATCCTTCAAAGCGGCATCTTTGTCATAAGCAGCATTCCCTACAATTTTTTTAATATCTTTGAGAGGAAATTCCAATTCACGAAAGAGTAAGATCTCTTGCAGCTTCTCAAAAGCTTCACCATCATAATAGCGGTAGCCATTATCATCGACAAAACTAGGTGTCAGTAAATTTATTTCATCATAATAATGAAGCGTGCGCACACTGATTCCTGAAAGCTGACTCATTTCCTTAACGGTTTTCATAACGAATAACTCCTCTCATCATTAAAGTATAGACCATGACGCTACGTAAGAGTCAAGGGGAAATTTATTTATTTTTTGCAGAGTAAAAAAGCACTAGATTATTAAACTATCTAATGCTTTTTTAATAGCCTTACTTCTTAGCCTTAGGGATAATAAAGATAATTGACAGGATAGACAGGCAGCCAAAGAAGATATTAGTCAAAAGGCCAAACACCGCAGCCTTATCAAAATTCCCTCCAGCAGAAACCGTATTAAACACCGCCAAGGAAATGGCAACACCGATGGAATTACCAAGGGAGCTGGCCATTTTGTAAATCCCTGATGCTGTTCCCACCTTGGATTCTTCAATTCTTGAAATAGCCGTGTCGGTTGATGGCGTCGCATAAATTCCCAAACCAATACCAAAAATAGCATAGCCAATAAAAACTAAGACTAAATAGGCTGAACCCTGCACACCAACTAAGGCCATTAAGATTATGCCTACCATCGTACAGCTTGGACCCCAAAGCATTGGCTTACGGGCGCCAAAGTGCTGCAAAAGTTTTTCACCAATACGGATGGTGATTAACACACAAGCAAGATAGCCCAGCGACATGGTTCCTGCAAACGAAGACGACAGACCGCGTCCCTGCTGCATATAAGTATTGATAACAATCAAGGTTCCAGCCACACTGTTTAATAAAAAGTTAGACAGGGCTGCTCCCAAGTAATATTTATTACGAAAGAGGCTAAAGTCAATAAAGCTTGTTTCCTTGCGGATTTCCACAAAATAGAACAGGATAAAACCGATAATCATAAGGGCAAATAAGCCCACGGTCTGAGGATGAAGAAGACCTTTTCCTTGTGCACTTGACAGACCGATATTTAAAGACAGCATGCTAATGATAAAAATAATCAAACCGACGAAGTCAAAACGACCGCTGGTTTGAACCTTACTTTCTGGTGTCCCCCAAATCAAGGCAAAACTAAGCAAGGAAGCAAGAATAGAAAAGATAAAAACATAACGCCAACCCAAAGTACCAGCCACAGCTCCGCCAAAGAAGGAAGCAAGACCTGTTCCGCCCCAGGTTCCCATGGACCAATAACTGACGGCTCTTTGACGGTTAGGTCCGTCATAATAAGCTTTAACAAGCGATAAGGTTGAAGGCATAATGCAGGCTGCTGCTAACCCCTGACAGATACGACCAAAGATAAAAAGCGGCGCATTAGCTGCTAAAACCAAGCATAGAGAACCGACAATATTAAGCCCCAAGCCGATATAAGTGAACCTGACACGGCCAATCTTATCAGCCAAGCCGCCGGCTAAAACGATAAATAAGCCCGAAAAAAGCGAGGTGATCGATACCCCGATAGAAAGAGCACTTTGGCTAATGTCTACCGATTTTAAGATAATCGGTGTTAGATTTAAGATAGATTGGGCAAATAGCCAAAAAGATAAAACGGCTAAGACAAGCCCAAATAATAGTTTGTTATTCCCTTCAAAATTTTCCGTTTGACGATTCATGACAGTTAAGTCTCCTCTGTAAAATTAGTATAAAATAGTTATACTCAAAGAAAATTAAAAATAGACTAGGCAACGTCTTAAGAAAATTCGCTGACGCTGAATTTGCTACGCCATGTCCTATAAGGACCTTGGCTAAAAAACCTTACTAGCTCGCCTACCGAAGCATTATCGGCTTCTCCGGCTCACGTCGCAAACGTCTTAAGAAAATCCGCTAATGTTGGATTTTCTACGCCAAGCTCTATGGAGCTGGCTAAAGACCTTACTAGCTCGTTGGTGAAATAATATCGATTTCACCTCCTCGCGTCGCGACGAGCCACAGGTAGCTCAAAAGATCCGGAGGAGCTCTTGAGGTTATGGTAATAAGGAAAGTTTGCCTTTCCTCAAAAAGTACAGCAAGCTGAAGTCAACGACGTATAGTTTTGATTTTCAAAGAGTATTAGTTTCCCAAATAAGCCCAAACAGCGATTAAGGCTGCCTGAGTTCCTGTCGTTAAGGTTGGCTGAATGGCTGGCGCAAAACGCGGACTGTGATTAGGATAAGTCTCCTGCCCTTGCGTAAAGCCACCAAATCCCCAGTACAAATAAGGAACGCCAAAAGCTTGCGCGATATAGGAAAAATCTTCCGAAGCCGTCATTGGCTGATAGGTTACTACCCTGTCTTTTCCTAGATAAGCTTCAAAAGCAGCTCTTACTTTTTGCGTCACCTGAACATCATTATCCGTCAATGGATAACTGTCAAAGACCTCAATATCTGGCTTTTCCAGACATCCGCCCGCCTGACATTCTCCCAGAACAATGCGTTCAATAGCTGCCAACAAATCCTGTTTGACCTTTTCGTCATAGGCTCTGATATTTAAAAGCAACGTGGCTTCGCTAGGAATAATATTAGCCTTGAGACCCGCTTGAAAAGAGCCCACTGTTACCACCGCAAATTGAAAGGGGTCTACTTCACGCGCCACAATCGTTTGCAGCTTGGAAACAATGGCAGAGCCAATAACAATAGGATCAATACTCAAATTAGGCATGGAGCCGTGAGCGCCCTTGCCATGAATGACTACCTTAACAGAGGCTGCACTGGATAAAAAGGCTCCTGACTTAGCTCCCACCTTACCAGCCACAGGTTCTGTCAACACATGCTGAGCTAGAGCAACATCTGGATGCGGAATCTTATCCACCAAGCCAGCTGCCAACATGGCTTTAGCCCCCGCAGCGATTTCCTCACCTGGCTGAAAGAGGGCAATATAGGTTCCTGACCACTCTTCTTGATGCTGAGCAAGTGCCCAGGCTGCACCAAGACCAGCTGTGATATGAAGATCATGTCCACAAGCGTGCATTACAGGTACCGTCTGACCATCTGAATCCACAGCTTCTACCGTAGAAGCATAGGGAAGCCCAGTCTCCTCCTTAACCGGAAGAGCATCAATATCCGCACGAAAGAGAACAGTTGGACCCTCTCCATTTTTTAAAACACCAACGATACCGCCTCCGATAGCCTGCGTCTCATAACCATAAGATGCCAAAGTTTTCTCAATAAATGCACAAGTCTCATGCTCCTGCATGGACAGCTCTGGATGAGTATGCAGGTGTTTATAAGTTTCTTCCTGCCAATCTTTAATTTCTTCTAAAGAAGCAAGAACGGTTTGAAGTGTCATTTTCGACCCCCTTTTTCTTTTTAAAAGACAACATTAGTTAGTATACCATTTTTTTCAAGTGAAGAATCCATTTTTTTAAGATTTTAAATGCTGAGTCATTTCCAAACAAGAATCCACTAGGAAAATGGATAAGGCGATAGCGCCTGATACAAGAATAGATTCGATGACATTTTGCCCAGCTAATGCAGCATTCCCTTGAATATAATAATAAGCAATTTTATATACCCCAGCTCCCGGTACAAGCGGGAAAAAACTAGGAATATAAAAAACAGTCACAGGAGCTTTTAAGATTCTGGCAGCAAGCTGCGAGAAAAAGGCTATGATAATCCCGCCAAGTAGAGTCGCTACTGCATTTTCCATACGTAAATGCAAACATAGCAAATAAATCGCATAGCCCAGAGCACCGATAAAACCCGTTTGATAAAGCAGGTATTTGGGAATCTTCAAGATAATCCCTGATGTCACAGTTGCCAGATAAGCGCCAAAAATTTGAAAAATTAAACCCATACCATTATTCCTTTCGATAAGAAGAGACCAAAAGCGACACCCACACCAAGACTGACCGCAATCATAAGTGCCTCCAAAATCTTTGCCAAACCAGCACCATAGTCACCCTTGAAAGAATCTCGAAAGCCATTGGTAAAAGCCGTTCCTGGAAAAAGCGGCATCAAGACAGCAATAATAATCTTATCAAAGGAAATATCCGAATCTCCTATCAGATGAATCAGTATCGGAATAATAGTAGCCACAATCAAAGTCGCCACTGTCCCAAAAATAAAATCATTCAGTTTGAGCCAATCTTTTAAATAATTGGACAGCAAAAGCAAAAGCGCCGCAATAAATGATAAGAGTACCTCCATCAGATTCCCGCCCAATAAAATGGTAAAAGACAGTACCAGCAATAAGAGTGAGTAATGATGCCATTTCAAAGAATAATCCCTTTTATCAACAGTCAGAGCAAGCAATTGCTGATGCGCCTGCTCAATACTAATACAACCCGCTGTCAAGTCACGAGAAATCTGGTTAACCTTATGAATCCTCGATAAATGCGTTGAACGCTCCTTAATACGCTTAACCAAACTAATGGGCTGAGGCAAATCAGAACCATCCAG
The DNA here is from genome assembly GCF_053206925.1 of Streptococcus dentiloxodontae. Taxonomy (NCBI): domain Bacteria; kingdom Bacillati; phylum Bacillota; class Bacilli; order Lactobacillales; family Streptococcaceae; genus Streptococcus; species Streptococcus dentiloxodontae. The sequence continues at coordinate 242,498 of NZ_JBRUHR010000002.1, forward strand.
AGTAATAAAAAGTCCCGTTGTATTAGCAAAGGCTTCAGCAGTCGGCAGCTGACTAGTTTCTAAGATACGCGAAACCGTATTTTCAACACGATAGCACTCGGCATTGGATTCCAACATAATAATACCAGCTAAAGTCGCCACCTCTGCTATATATTTATAATCCTTAGTAGGCATAGTTCCCTTTCACTTTCAAAACTTTAATACTCTTTGAAAATCAAAATAATATGTCGTTAACTTCAGCTTGCCGTACTTTTTGAGGAAAGGCCAGCTTTCCTTATTGCCATAACCTCAAAAGCTCTCCCGGACCTTTTGAGCTACCTGCGGCTCGTCGCGACGCGAGGAGGTGAAATCGATATTATTCACCAACGAACTAGTAAGGTCTTTAGCCAGCTCCATAGAGCTTGGCGTAGAAAATCCAGCATTAGCGGATTTTCTTAAGACGTTTGTGACGTGAGCCGGAGAAGCCGATAATGCTTCGGTAGGCGAGCTAGTAAGGTTTTTTAGCCAAGGTCCTTATAGGACATGGCGTAGCAAATTCAGCGTCAGCGAATTTACTTAAGACGTTGCCTAGTATGTTTTTGATTTTCTTTGAGAATAACAAATTCATTATATCATAAAAGCCCACCGCAATTGGGGGGCTGTAAGGTGAGTTACTATAATGACAACAGTTTTAAAAATAAAACATATCTACACTGCATCAGTTGATTCAGATGCAAGCACTGCTTCTTTTTTACGGCTGCCACGGCGTGCCAGCATATCCCGATAGTATTTCCGGCTGTTATTTAAAATCATAAGGATATTTTGGTAGTCTTCTGTCTTTCTGAGACGAGTTTTGAGCAGAATATAATTGGCCAAATCCTTATAATCGCTTTGTAGTTTCTGAGAAAAGCTAGTCAGCGTATCGGTTTTAACCGTAACCATGCTGCTCTGCGATTTTTGAGCAAAAACAGCTTCAAACCCTTGCTGTTTTATTTTTAAATCCTCAATGAAAGGAGTCATATTCAACGAAGCCGCAAGCTCTGCATAGGGCTCCTTGCTCAGCTTGCTGATGAGGTAATTTGTCTGAGCGCTAGCTTTCTCGTAATTTGCCGTATTAATATCTTTATATTGTGAGAACAAAGCATTGAGCTCCTGATAGGCCTTTTGCTCTTTTGGCTGCTGATTAAATTCATAAACTTTTAATAGCCTGCGCAGAGCAATAAAAGCACTGTCCCTTTCCCTATCAGCAGCTTTCAAGGCTTGTGTAAAAGGCTTTGTCCCGCTATTTTTCTGATCAAGCTTGATGGCTTCTTCAAGATTTGCCAAAGATTCCTTCACAACTGCTACTTGATTTTCAATATCGCTATCATCAGCCCAGTTTTGTCCTTTATCCGCCATATCGGTGAAAAAACGGTGCACAAACTGTGTTAATTCCACAGGATGCAAACGTGAGATATTTAAAGCTGTAAGTGAGTGGTTTTGAGTCATGATACTCTCCCTTTTAAACAAAAATATGATGATGAAAAGAATTATCTTTTCTTCTCACTTTTACTATTCGTAAAAAGAATTCAAAAATTTATAAAAGTTACCTATTTTTTATTTTTTTCTGTAAAAAACTTAGATCGAGCAACATGAATGTCTCTTTAAGGACTTCAAAATCATAAAAGGTTGCTCAATCTAAGTTTTGGACGGATAAAAAAGAAAAAAAGCAGCCCAATCTAACTTTTGCAGGACTGCAAAGTACAGATTGAGATACTTTAATGACGAATTAATACTCTTTGAGTATAACTTTAGACAAGAAGAATTATTTCAGATTGTAGATTATTCTTCAAGCCGAGGAGGGGAAAGAGATAAAATGTTCAAATACATGTCCAATCTTTCGTTGATATACTTGGCAAAAAGATTTTCCATTGTTGACAAACTTCCTTTTGAGTGGAACTCATCAAAAGCTTGATAGTAGGCCAATCTATCTGTAAATTTAATATCAATTGGCGGATAACCTGTTTTCATCAATTCCAAATTTACTAAAAGTCGACCCGTCCGACCATTGCCATCAATAAAAGGATGAATACTTTCAAAAGCAATATGAAAACGTGCTAACTTCGTTACCATATTTTCCTGACTGCTAGCATATTCTTCTAAAAGCTGCTCTATCATAGGACGAATCATATACGGTTGTGCAGGTTCATTGGCAGCTCCCATGATACGAACAGGAACTTTTCGATAGATCCCTCTATCCTCTTTTTTATCTGACAAAACCAGATAATGAATGTCTTTAATGACTTCTTCCGTCAAAGGTTTATGCTCAGAAACTAGGGTTTGGACATATTGAAAAGCTTCTCTGTGACCAATTACTTCCAAATGGTCTTTTAAGGGCTTTTTATCAATAGTCAAGCCACGTAAAACCATGTCTGTCTCACGCAGAGTTAGGGTATTGCCTTCAATAGCATTGGAATTGTAAGTATATTCAACCATAAACTCTTCGTTAAGTCGCTCCACCTCTCCACTTGTCAAAGGACGCAAGGTGGACAGCTTTGTCATTTTTTTATCAATCAAAGGAAGCAAACTCTCTGCTTTTTTATAGCGACCATCTGCTGGCTTTTTGGCATCAACTGGAATCCTCCACAATCGTCCCTCTTGAACAGCACCTAAAATCTTGCCTTGACTGCACAACATTCGGACACGACGATTAGAAATACCCCACAACTCAGCCGCTTGCTTCACTGTCATGTACATAGCCATTCCTCACTTTCTCCACTTATTATACCACAGTTCGGAATAATAGATGAACTAACGGAATAATATTTGGCGATTAGCGGAAGGATACTTAGAGCCTTAACTAACTTTTCCGTGATTCTTTTTCAGAAAAAATTAACGCATTAGTCATTTTTTTCAATTGTAAAGCTAATTCTATTAACTCTGAAAAAAATAATAAAACAACTGAAACAAATAAAATAATAATGATCCTACCAAGATCTGACTGGTCAGTTTCGCTAAATAATATCAAAATAGTGGGTAAAAATGTTATAACTATACTCTTTAAAGCTAATGTAAGTAAGTTGTTTATCAAAAATAAATCAACATTTAAATTTTTAAGATTTTTTATAAATCGATTTTCAGGAAAAATAGAATTTATCCCAAACAAAGTCAATAATACGCTTGAAATGAATATAAAAAAATCTTGTACAGAACTTAGTACATTGTAGTAATTAGGTATATCCTTAATGTAGATCTTGTTCTTGTAAAACAAAAAAATTATCACCAATAGCAACAACCATGTAAAAATTTTTAAACAATTAACTTTCCTCTTCATAATATCTTAAGTCGCTTCTTTTATTTGTATACGCTTCTTCTAAAAAGCTATATATATCAACTGTTGTCAATTCTTTAATATGAAATTTTTTGTAGTAAACCAACTTATGTTTTACTAAGTCAATTATCTCACTATCTCCATAAATAGACATAGAACTAAATTTCATATCTTGCTTATCTCGATAAGCATTTAGTAATTTGATATTATCTAATATTTTCCTTTTATCAAGTCTTTCACCATGAACTTTTATTTCTATACTATCTCCAGAAAGTTGTTTAGCAAGTTCAATTCCTGAATTCATATCCTTCACCTCATCCGCAAATAAATTGAGTTGTTTTGGAACTGATACGTTAAATACAAAATCATGCACCTGATTTAGGCGATCAAGTTTTTTAAGTCCTTCTTTATCTTTTATTAAATTGAACCGTATTAAATCACTGTTTATATTTAGCTTTTTGGATATAAAAACCTGAAAATCCTTGATACTTATTTGCCCTTGTCCTCTCTTTTGCAATAATATCCCAGAATTAAAATTGTATAAAAACTGAGCATCAGTTGCTAATCCTTGCGTCTCTTCCTTATCAACAATTTCGCGATTTTGTTTTTCAATATCGTCAAGCTTAATTTCTTCATGAGTATTAACCTTTGCTATTGTAAATAAAACATATTCTGACCTCTTTTTAATATCATGAGTTATATAATAATCAAATCCAGAAATTGATTCCGTAGAAATAGTATCATCGTTTGTTATTCTAGAAAAATAATTATTCACTTTTTGTTCAATTTCCACATCAGTATTAAGTTGATAAAAATAACATTTTAGTTCTTTATTGCCTGCTGCCATCCACATTCTCCTTACTCCAATTGATTATAAAGTAATTTTCTCAACCATTTTCTTTAATATATGTATCATCATATTCATAATTTCTTCAAAAATCTTACTATTTGTGTTTGTTTTAAAATCATCAATATCATCTATATGAATAAGAGCTCATATTGAATATTTTTTAATTTCATTAAAACTTCCATGAAATCACTAAAGTTGATCTGATCAAATTTTAGATACGTTTCTAGAATTCTCCTAATTGGATTTAACATAAAAAATTTCCTCCACTATCGTCTCTCTCCAACCATTCATAACTTTATGAGGCTGCAGATTATAGTGAGATTTGATTATATCAAATAACTGTTTTTCTTTAATATTTTGTTCTAAAATGGAGATAATTTCTGGGATAGTCAAAGCAAAAATATTTAAACCGTCAACACTGCCAGTAGTTAAAGTTCCATCAAGCTGAACAAAAGAAGTCGCTCTAAAAATATTAACAACGTTATTATCAACTTCATTTGCTACAAAAATAGTTTGAAGAGGTTTTTCTGTGGATAGTGCCAGATTTACAGAATGCCTAATGACAGGCTCTAGTTCTCCGCGCTTTTGCGTAGATTTATCCATTAAAGTTGCTTCGAGCAACAACATCTTGTCGGGATACTCAATTTCAATATCCCCCTTGTTCCCACCAGCATGTGATAAGGGGAGATTATCAGCTGAAAATGTCAGCTGCATTGATTTTCTTAAGGCAAACTGCTTATTTGAAATATGATACCAAGCAATAGCTAGAATATATTCAAAGATAGTAGGAACTAAAGCATTATCAGTCACAAGTTCCTGAACCTTTTTGTCATTCCTTTGTGAGATTGCTTCTAAAATAGTAATGACTTTTGAAGTAGTAAACTCACGCTCAATAAATACTCTAAATTCTTCCTCTTGTTTATCTGCAATGAATTCTTGAATATTAGCAACATTTGAAATACCAAATTCCTTTGCAATAGATTTTTCAATTTCTTCGGCTTGACTGTCTGAAATGTCTAAAATAGTCATCAAGGAATTATCTTGATAAAATGGACTACTTAAATTATTTTCATAGTCTGCATAACTTTCTTCACCAGATAAAATGAAGCTGCTTCCTAAAGTTTCAATGATTTTAGGCAAAAGCCAAGGCTGACCAAGAGAAGCAATTCCTTGGCTAAAACTAATAACACCAGACAAGGAGAAGATACGCCTGCACATATCACTATATTCTCGGATTAGATCATTATGTTTTGACCAGGCAAAAACAAGATAGATTTCAAAATATTTCCCAGACAATAATGGATTTTCATTATTTCTATTTAAAAATTCTTGAACAGAATTCCCCTTCTTTGTATCAAAAAGCATCCTTCCACCACCGAAAGCTTTTTTGATATCATTAGACTTTGAGATATCAAGAAGAGTTTTTAATTTTTGTTCAGTTTTATGTTCAAGAAAATCAATTAAAGTTAAAACAAATTGCTTATATTTTAGACTTTTGTTGCTACTTTTACGATTAGGGAACAGCCTTTTAAAATTTTCATCTGTAAAATCACGATTCTCAAACATGATGTGGGCTTCAGTCACTCTGTCTGTAATCAGGATGTAATCAGAAAATTCTTCATCACGATATTGGTCAAAAGTCTTGGTACTTCTATAAACAGGTTCATAGTTATCAATAATTTTTTCAATTTTAGTTTTTGAAAATGAAGGTTTAATGCTTTCTAAAATCCACAAAAAATCACTTATCGGCACTTTGTCATATTTACTCAAGAAAACAAGTGCAAAACGAAAATTGTAAAAATACTTATCAGAATGGCTATCATAAACTCGAAATTTTAATAGCTGACGCAAATAAGTGATATTATCCGTTGTTAAACCGAAAAGTTTTTCAAGTTTATCAAACTTAACATCATCACTAGAAATATACCTAATACCCACAGAAGATAAATTGCGATTAGCATCAATAAAACCTAACTTAACCAAAGCATTTGTCAGAGTGCGGCCACGCTTATCTAACCCCTCTGTTTCTTTTCGATTTAAATTACCAAAAAGACTAGTCCCTTCCTCTTCTTCAATTTTAGTAAAATCAGCTAAAACAGAGCGATAAAATTTGTCTTGACTAACATTATCCCAATCTGAATAAGAAAGGTTATGAGTATTCAGTGTTTTTAGAACTTGTTTATAAATCGGAACTACTTCTTTCACACGAATGCTAGTATCACCCATATTAAAAATACTTGTTTGTTCTTTAAGTCTCATTATTTCCCTTTCGACTCATAATTTGTAATTAAAACTTCTACAGTACTGCTCATTTTTGCTTTGGACTGATAATTACTATTATTGTAATGATAATCCAGAACGTGTAAATTGTATTTAGAAGCCCAATCCATCAGTTCTTTATTTTCTTTGCCATTATGAACAACAACATTTGACAACGCAAAATACGCACCCTTATTGTTGATCTTATCCAAATAAGCAAATAAGTCCAAATCATCTTTTAGAGACCAACCACCGTTTTCATTATAGGTTGCTGTCGTAATGCGGTATGGAGGATCAGCGTAGACAAAGTCCCCAGTTTCAACTTGAGTAATAGTTTTTCTGAAATCTTGATTTTTAATTGTAAAGTTATACTCTGTCAAGACATCGTGAAATGCAACAAGCTTACCCTGCATATTTCGATTAAAATCTCTTTTCCCAACTGGTAGATTGTATTCACCTTTACTATTGAAACGAATTTGATTATTAAATCCAAAAATAATGAGTAGATAAAATAATATTTCCTTATCAAATGCTTTATAGTTCTTCTGATTATAATCATCTCTTAATTTTAAAAATTTGTATCTATTATGAGAGCCTAAACCAGATGAACTATCCACCCCATAATAAGCATAACCATATTTTTGTGTATTGGATAAACCATAGTGTTTTATAGCTGCTTTAACTTTAGCTAAAAACTTATCAATATCTTTTTGATTGGATAAATATTTATAAAAATTTATGACTTCAGGATCAAGATCATTAATAATGTATTTTTTTGTTCTATCATCATTTAAATTAGCAGTACTTAAGGCAACCGTCGCTCCACCCGCAAATAAATCCACAAATTTATCATATTTTTTAGGGAATAATGGAAGTAATTGAGGTAAAAGTTTATATTTTCCACCGGTGTAATTCAATGCACTTTTGATTAGTTTTGTTTTTCTTTTTTGGAGAGAATGATTTATTACACATAGATATAAGAGTTCTTTATGGTCGGTAATTTTCGATTTACCTGTGGTAAATGGTGTAAAATCTGTTTCAAATATAAAAACTTGACCTCGCTTCTCAAGGCTATGAATTATTTCCTCATTAGAAATTTTAGCATTTGAACGCGAGTTCCCTTTTTTATTCATGTTATTATAGCTGACCAAAATATATTTAGCTTTTATATTTTGAATTAAATCATCAAAAGCCTGTGGTGCTTTGCTCTTTGTATAATCAGATCCTTTATCGGAGCGATTAATTGCTTTTTTAGCGACTCCTTCAACTTCAGGCTTTTTCCATTCAGCAATATTTTCTAAAACATGATAAGCATTTTCATAGCCTCTAGAATTATATGGAGTATCAATGTAAACCAAATCTGCATAGATTTCTTTAACAAGTTTATTAGCATCCTTATTGTAAATTTCATTATTGGTATTTTCATTATACTCAGGGACTTTCAAAAATATTGAATTATGAGAATCCATTTTTTGTCTAAAAGCATCATAATGACCAACTGTATTTGCGACTTTATCCATAGCATAAAGTAAGCTAGTCAATATCATATAATATTCTCGCTTATTTAAAGAATTATAAGTTTCTATTTTTTCACGGATAGCATCTATTTTTTTTGAATTTTCATTTGAGAAGTAGGCATTACCGAAATTTTGATAAACATATCCTTTCTTAGGCTTTAGACTATTTAATTCATCAATAATATAAGAAACTTTATCAATATCTACGCTCTCATTTGAGAACCACGCTTGAAAAGAAACAAAATTACTATAAAGAATATCATTTACAATAACTTTTTTACCTTGTTTTCGAAACAAGTCAGCTACAACTCCAGTTCCTCCAAAAACATCTGCAACACTTTCTATATCTGGTAAGTTTTCAGCTACCACGGTATTGATAAAATCTAACATTTTTTGTTTACTACCGAGATAGCGCCTGTTCCCTATTTGAAGTCTCTCTTGTTTTTTGGCAATATAAAAAGCTGAAGTCTCTTCGGAAATCAGAGAGATAATTTCTTTCTCATTTTCCTCACTCCAAACATAAGCTGAACGATGATTTTTTTGAGGACGAGAAATTTTTCCTTGTCGGATCCAGTTATTTAATGTCTGTCTAGTAATATTGTATTTTGTGGCTATTTCTTGCGTTTTTAACATTTAGGCATCTAACTCCTTTTACAGTAAAAGTATACCACATTTAACTCAAAACACCAAAATAATGCAATAATATATTTCAAACTACGATAGTTTCCCAACCATAAACACTTCAATATTAACAGGTATTCCTTCTAATTCCACCTGAAGCTTTTTCGACAACACTCTTCATTTGTTTTAATCTGGAGAAGCTCTGCTAAAGCGTTAGCTGTATCTGTAAAATGAAATGTACTATACTCTACCGTTTGTTCTTGGTCAAAAATCCGTCATAAAGACCAAAACGAATTTGCCATTCTAGAACCCTTCTTTAACCTACTCAAGCTTGAGATGTTTTATGGTTATGAGAAGACCCTCAAGTCGCTTAAACAATATTAAAGATTATATTTTTACTACAACAAATGTATCAAAACGAAACCTAAAGGACTCAGTCCTGTCCAATACAGAACTAAATTCTTTTAATAATTTCCTGTCCAACTTTTCGCACTCAACTACAAAAACTTTTGTTTTTTCCGTTTTTTTTGTAGTTGAATGCAAAAAAATAAAGCTCAGTAGTTTCTACTGAAGCTCATTTTTGATATTCACCGGCACCCGTCCCCATGTCTGCTCGGTAATTTTCGGATTTCCGAGTTGGTAAACTTGGTCGGCTTGCTGGGTCAATGTGTCCCATGGGCTAGAGCCGATTCGGGAGATGATTTGAACTTTGTCTTTGATGTTAGCTAGGTGTTTGCGGCCAGCAGTGGTGAAGCCAAGGATATGAATGCCCTGCGGTAGGCTGGTCTCACGCGCATTGACTAAAATGTAGGTCAAAATGCGGCGGATGCGCGCTTTTGTATAACGTTTGGTAGCGACAGCTCCTACTAATTGGTCAATGGTTTTTGTCTGGCGAATCGCTTTTTGGATGCGGATGGCCAATTCTTCATTGACCTGAAAGATTTGTGTTAGGTCTGGCTGGGTCACAATCTGGTATTTCAGAAGCTGAAAATAGTCATCCCAAGTGACTTGCGGACTCGCTTGAAACAGAGCAGCATCAGGCATACTCTTAGCCACAAAAGCCTTATCTTGTCTATGGTGACGCAGACTGGTTGCAGAAGCATAAACCACCTCTTTTTCAGCTGAATGATAAGCGGCGCCTTGTCGCTGGATAGGCTGTAGTTGTATATTTTTCCCCGCGCAAGCCTTAGCGTAGGCAAGTCCCAAGATATGATTAGGACTGTCACCTGTAAACTGAACGCCTGCAAAAGTTTCCCACATAAGCTGAGTTTTTTGGGGATAGCTGAGCTCCTCAGGCAGCGTCGTGAGAAATGTGCTCATCTGCTCTGCTTTTTCCCCATAAATGGCTGATAAGTGCTGATAATCAAGAAGTTCTTCCGTTCCAAAGGCAAGGGTGTCAATGCCGAGTTTGGTTAAAATATCCACTGCTCCGCTGGCAAAATAGTCAGCGGACTGAACACTGGTCAGAAAGGGCAGCTCAACAACGAGATCGGCGCCATTTTCAAGCGCCATCTGCGCCCGCGTCCACTTATCAATGATAGCGGGCTCGCCACGCTGCACAAAATTGCCAGACATCGCCACAATTTTGAGACCGTCAGCTTGATTCAAAAGATACTTATGCCCATTATGAAAGGGATTAAATTCGGCGATAATGCCTGTTGTGGTCATAGGATTTCTCTCATTTTCTTTTGTTTTCTATTACTTTTCATTATAGCATAAGAAGACCTAGCCTTGCATAACATCATTTTTGAATCAGCAGAATAAATGCAAATTTTGACATTTTTTGCATTTAGCTACTTGATTTTGCAAGTCTATTTGCAAATTTTTGCGTTTTTTGCGTTTAGAAGTTTGACTTTTGTGCTATAATAGTCAAAATATCACTTTTTGGAGTTATTTATGTACGATTACAAGGAATTGAAAAAAATCTATTACAGCAACAGAGAGCTTTACGAAAGGGAATATACCAATCGGATAAACGGCTATTCTTGTCTCAAAACAAATCTCTATCCTAGGTTGATGAAAAAAGAAACTTTCGCCAGCCAAAACTATCCTCTATTTGTCACCCTACTGCTTGACATTCAAGAGCTTTCTCAGCGGATTAACGACCAATCCAGAGAGATTTTAGAACTAGCACAATCGCTTCCAAGAATCGCTCATGACCAATTTTATCAAGAGCAACTTTATAAATCTATCATTTCAACGAATGAGATTGAAGGTATCCATACCACTCGCAAAGAATTGATTGAAGCTTCAAAATATCGAGTCGGTCTTCATAAGCAATTGCCCAAGCATCTTTCAACCTTGCGTATGTATCAAAATATTTTGAAGGATGATTTCCTTCACATCCACAAGCTTCAAGATATCCATGATATCTATGAACAACTAACAGAGGGAGAGATTGCGGATAATGACAAGTTAGACGGCACATTATTCAGAGATGATGGTGTGTTTATCCAAGATGAGAAAACGGGAAAGATTACCCATATTCCACCTCATAAAGAGGAGCAAATTGCGCAAATGCTGGAAAGTTGGATTGACTTCATCAATACTAAAAACATTCCCTTCCTCATAAAAGCTTGCTTGGCTCACTATTTCTTTGAAAATAGTCATCCTTTTTATGATGGAAATGGAAGGACAGGACGCTATATTTTAGCTAAATATCTTTCCAGACGTTTGGATAAATTTTCTGGCCTTGTCATTTCTCAAAAAATAAATGAGCAAAAAGCTCAATATTATAAAGCCTTTCAAATAACTGGGAACTATTTAAACAGAGCAGATGGTACCTTCTTTCTGAAGACCTTATTGACTTTCCTAGCAGATGGTCAAGAAGATATTATCCATACTTTAAATGAAAAACATCAACTCTTTACTGACTATACCTCACGCTTAGAGCAAAACGAGCACTTGTCAGAGGCTGAAAAATATGTCCTCTACCTACTTGTTCAGTCCAAATTATTTATTGATGACAATCAAGATGGTATTGAAGACCGTGACATCATCCGTCTAGCCAAGCAATCCAGCCATTCTTTTTCTAAGAAAATCATCACAGAAGCTATCCAATCTTTAGAAGAAAAGGAGCTTGTTCTACTCATTAGTAAAAAGCCACTTCAGCATATGCTGGTTGAGAACTTTTAATCGTAAATTCCTTATAGATGGTAATTCAACTAACTTTTGACAGAAATACTGAACTCAAAAAAGTTTGAGAAAGCAAAAACACATGCTATTCATTGCAAAATGAACTGTCATGTGTTTTTTTGTGTTAACATCCCATTTTCATACTCAAAGAAAATCAAAAATAGACTAGGCGATAAAGCGCAGGCTGTACTGGCGTACGGCAAACTGAAGTCAACGACGTATAGTTTTGATTTTCAAAGAGTATCAAGTAATTAATTCTGCATCGTAAAACTTTTTGTTTACTTCCCACACACAAAGAACCAGCGCTTGCTTGTTGCTGTCGGTTCCTTATCTTCAAAGTCGGCGTAAACCTTGACATTCTTAAAACCTGCCTGCTCCAGTAAAATATCGTAGGTCAAGAGGTCGTAGGTGCGTTCTTCGTGAACCTCGTCATAGCGGGTAAAGCGGCCATCTTTGTCTTGAATGAAGAAGGTTAGTTCATGCACAACAGAATGCGGCGCTTCGTCCTCATAAGTGTCCCAGACCATCGCAAAATCTTCCGCATTTTCATGATAGGAATAGCCTGGAAAAACCTCGTCTGTCTGATAGGTCGAATGGACATCAAAGATGAAAGTCCCACCGCTATTTAGATGCTGGTAAACCTGCGCAAAGACATCGCCGACAGCCACCTCATCTTCCATGTAGCAGATGGAATCCGAATAGCAGGTTACAAAATCAAAGTTGCCGATAGACGACAAATCCAACATGTTACCTTGCACAAAAGGAATGTCTAGGCGTTCCGCCTCAGCTCGTTTGCACGCTAAGGCCAGCATGTTCGCACTCAAGTCCAAGCCTGTTACATCAAAGCCCGCCTGTTTGAAGTGAATTGACTGAATGCCTGTTCCGCAGGCCAGCTCCAAGAGCTTAGCATTTTTCTTTTTGGGAAAATGACGTAGCGAAAAGTCAGTCCACAAATCATAGAGCGAGTCGTCCATGATACTATCATAAATGGCAGCGAATTTTTGGTAATTTATCATCTTTTTTCGGGTAAGGCTCGCTTAGCTCGCCTTTTATCCTTTCTTAAAAATTTCAATACAACGAAACATGCTGTTAAGGGATCGCTGGCTTTTCTGATTTTTTCAAAAACCTTGCCGTTTGGCAAGGCTGTTTTCTATCCTAGATAGGCTGACACATCCACAAGCGGTGCTTCATGCCAAAGTTTTTCTAGGTTGTAATGCTGGCGCTCATCTTCTGAGAAGATATGAACGACCACACTGTTGAGATCAATGAGTACCCAACCGGTCTTGCTGTCGCCTTCAATATGACTGGCATCTTCGCCAGCCTCCTTGACTTTTTCACGAATATTATCTGCAATAGCTTCCAGTTGACGGCTGTTCGTAGAACTTGCAATGACAAAATAATCCGCCACTGTTGTAACCGGCTGCAAATCTAATACGACAATATCCTCAGCTCGCTTTTCATCAGCAGCTTTGACGACTAATGTTAAAAGTTCTTCTTTGGTCAAATTTAATCCTCTTTCAAATTATTTACAAAAGCATTATAGGTTTCAATGGTTTTAGGATAAATGGGCAGAGATTTATGAGCTAGATGTTCCACGGTATGAACTGTTTCGTAAGCCACTGCCTTATCCAGCGACTGCTCCGCAATTTTTCTAGCCTCATCAACTCCTGGGAACTGTCGATTATCTTCAATATAATCTGCTACATAAACAATCTTATCCAAAAGCGACATCTGGCTGGAGCCCACTGTATGAATCTCAATAGCTCGCAGAATTTCCTTATCTCGCAACCCCAAATCTTCCTGAATCTTATAAATACCGACAGCACCATGCCAGATATTATTGCCCCAATTTTTCAAATCGGGATCAAGATCATATTTATCAATCAGAGTCAAAAACTCTTCATCTGTCAGCTCCTTGGCATAGTCATGGAGAAGACCTGCTAAACCAGCTTTTTCACTATCATAATGATACTGCTCTGCTAAGTGCTTAGCAGCTTTTTCAACACCTAGACAGTGCTGAAAACGTTTCTTACCCATACGGCTCTGCATTTTTTCCAACAATTCCGAACGCGAAAGGCTAAGATAGGTTTGGTAGGTCATAGATAGAGTCCCTCCTCTTTGATATAGTCCAGCACTGCCTTAGGCAAAAAGTAATTGGGGACACAGCCGCTGGCAATTCGATCACGAATCATGCTGGAAGAAATGTCCATGAGCGGAACATCTACCCAGATAACTGGGTAAGAGGTTCCAGCCTTGTATTTGGGGCGCTGAACACCAACAAACTGTACCAGTTCCACCAATTCTTCAATGCGGTGCCATTTGGGCAGATACTCAACCATATCAGCTCCGATAATAAAATAATAATCCACATCAGGATGAGCCTCTGTTAAAATCTTCATTGTGTCATAGGTGTAGCTGATTCCCTTTCGTTCCAACTCAATCGTTTCAATGGCCAGACCTTCAACACCATCAATGGCCAGCTCCAGCATTTTCAAACGGTGTTTTTCATCAATGGTGCCCTTTTTGTCCACATGAGGCGGCTCGTACTCGGGCATGAGCAAGACCTGATCCAGACCCAGCCGCTGGCGTACCTGATCGGCAACAAGCAGATGGGCATTGTGGACAGGATTGAAATTACCGCCTAAAATGCCGACCTGCCTGCGGTTGCTTTCTTTTTTTTCTGGTTCTAATTCAACTTTTGTAAAGGGAGTTAGTAATTCTAGTGCCATAGTGCCTCCAAATGCTTAGGGTCTTACCTATATTTCAAATAGCAGAGCTGCTGCTTCGTTTGGTATTTAGTTATGTAGAGTTTTGACCTTTTGCGAAAGTTTGCGATTTTCTTTTTTAGCTGATTCTTTGTAAAGAATGAGAATGCGGCCAATCTTGAGAACGGTATCACAGCCAATTTCCTCTTCCAAGATTTCAGCAACATCATGACTGTTTTCGTCAGTATTTTGCAAAAGCGTAACTTTGATAAGTTCACGCGCATCCAGCGCATTACGAATACCGGTTTTAATCTGATCATTGAGACCGTTTTTGCCAATCTGAACAATCGGCTTGAGACTGTGTGCTTCTGATTTTAAGAAAGCACGTTGTTTAGATGTTAACATAATAATGATATAAAGGGCATCAGGTAGAGTGAAAAGAGAAGGTCAGCAGAAAATTTCGATTCCTAGGAGACAGCCTTTTCACACAATCCTTAGCCCGTATTCAAATCAGCAATTATCTGATTTGATATCCTTTCTTTTTGATTTCTTTTTTAAATTAAAGCCTTGCGAAGAACAACTGCTACACCGTCTGGTGCCCAAGCAGCAACTTGTGCAGGTTTATCCTGACTAGCTTTGATGCGAATCCAGCCCAGACCAGAATAGACAATATCCATCTTGTCCTTGATGGTAAACTCATGGCGAACTAGTTTTGGAAAATCTGCCACTTCCTTACCTGTCGGCGGTGTCAAGAGACTGCCTGCATGCTTGTTATAAAAGATGTCAGCTCCTGCTAGCTTGGTTCGGTGCAGCTTCAAGTTGTTATCAAAATAAGCTGTGAAGCCCTGCTTATTGCCAGAAATAAAATCAAAGCGTCCAAGACCGCCCAAGAAAAGGGTCTGCTCAGGATTGAGTTGGTAGGTCTTTGGTTTGATTTCTTTTTTAGGGCTGATATATTTGAGATTTTTGGCAGTCAGATAATGAGCCATCTGATGGCGATGGATGATACCCGGCGTATCAAAAATATAGCTGCCATCATCCAACGGAATCTCAATCTTATCAAGAGTTGTTCCCGGAAAACGAGAGGTGGTGATGACATCCTTACTGCCTGTAATTTCTTTGATAATGGCATTGATGAGGGTTGATTTTCCCACATTGGTTACACCGACAACATAGACATCACGTCCCTTACGCAGTGTATCAATTCTCTCAATCAGCTCTTTAATCGCCTGATGGTTTTGGGCAGAAGTCAAGATCACATCAAGTGGACGCAGCCCTTCTTCGTGAGCACGCTCAGTCAGCCATTGGGTAACCTTACTGTCTTTCACAGACTTAGGCAGAATATCCCTTTTATTGCCAACCAAGAGAATGTCATTGCCAGAAACAAAGCGAGCTAAACCCGGAATAACCGATCCATTGAAATCAAAGATATCAATAACATTGACCACAAGAGCCTGACTGTCGCCAACCTCATGCAAAAGCTTTAGAAATTCGTCATCGGTAATGTGGACATCTACAATTTCATTATAATGGCGGAGCCTGAAACAGCGCTGGCAGTACAGGTCACCTGTTTCTTCCGCTTTTTTAATAGAACCAGCAGGTGTATAGCCAGCAGCTTTTTTATTTTCTGTTTGAATTTGGGCACCGCACCCGATACAAAATAATGCTTCCATTATATTTCCTTTTGGTAAATCATAGGCCCGTAGGCAGCTTCAAGTTTTTTCCACATACGGCGTTCGCGCCAGCGATTGAATTTGGTATTCCAAGCATCTGAAGTTACTAAAGGACGAACCAAAATAGATTTGATACCAGCACGATGAGCCGCACGAATGTCTGTCATGAGCTGATCACCAACTATAACGACTTCCTCACGGCTAAAACCGTAACGTTCAATAGCCTTATTGATTCCGCGCGTGAAAGGCTTCATGGCACGGCTGACAAAATCCACATGAAAAGAGGCCACTGCACGTTCCACACGGGAATGTTTATTATTGGACACAACAACTACTGGAATATCTGCCATTGTCATCTCGTCCAGCCAAGCCCGCAGTTCAGGCGTTCCGTCTGGTTTATTCCAAGCCACCAAAGTGTTATCCAAGTCCACCAAAACTGCACGGATCCCTTGCTCGCGCAGGCTATTAGCCCTCAAGTCATAAACAGCCTCAACCATGAAATCGGGCCTGTAATCATCAATACTCAAAAATCGTCTCCAAATTAAATTTTTACCCCTTATTATAGCATAATTCCTTATCTTTTTGGGAAATAGCAAAGCTTCTGAAAAAAGAAAAAGCCCTCAGATGGGGGAAAAAATTAATTAAATACAAATGTTAACTTTATTTCTTTATCAATATTTTCAAAGAGACTTGTATAGTAATCTTTTGCAGATAATTCGCAAGCTTCCACCTCAATCTAATCGTAAAAATTATAATAGTACTGGTAACAATTAATTTTTTATAATAAAAGAACTGGCTAAGATTAGCCAATTGGTCTGCACCCATAAAATAAGAACCGAAGATACCTCCCCATTTTGAGTAAACTAAAAACGAGGAGGTTTTTTTATGCTCAAAAAACTTTTCCATGTTAGAAACAAAATTAATTTGAATTGAGTTGAAAAAGAGGCAGGTTAACTTCGTAAGTTTCTATGGAGAATCTAGACATTAAGGAGGATGACCAAATCTGTATAAATAAAAATTCTGAATTAGTTTTATCATACAACTGAAAAGATTTGTTATTTCTTTTTTTAAATACTTAGAAGATAGTGCTTCAAGTTAGGATTTTGTAAAAATAATCAGTTTTTATTACGAAAGCGCTTGCAATAATTAATTTTTGTTCTATAATTAAAGTGAAAGGAGACAAAATGATGAAAGATATGAAATTTTTATCTCGGCAATATGCCAAGAGATACGTTATTACCCTATCTTGTGTAACCGCTTTAACAGCAGCTGTCCTTATTTCCCAACCAGCTTTTGCGGAGACGGAAGCTACTGCTACAACCCCTTCAACAGAGGTTATTACTACGGCGGAAACAAATAATGACAAAACTGTTCCTTCAAGTGAAAACAGTTCGGTTAAGGACACTGATAACACGATTTCTCAAACATCAGAAACATCCGAATCCGCACCTGAAGCCTCTAGCGAGGTCATAAGTGAAACGACCGCTAGTTCTTCTGAGTCTGATACGGATAAGACTCAAGCAGAATCAAGCAATAAGGAGACTTCCCCAAGTGATGCGCTTTCAACTGAAACAACTGCCAATGAAACTGCTGCTAAAGGCTATCACAGTGATGAACAGGGCAACTGGTACTATACTGATGAAAACGGAGAAAAATTAACCGGTGCCCAAACTATCAATGGCGACCATGTTTACTTTGATGAAAATGGTGTGCAAGTTAAAGGCGCCTTTGCTAGTGATGGTCACTACTACGATCCAGATACTGGGGCTATGTGGACCAGTCGCTTTGTCAGTACAGGCGACAATCATTGGTATTATATTGATGAAAATGGAAATAAAGTAACCGGTCTTCAAACCATTGATGGTAAAACCTATCATTTTGACGACAATGGTCTCCAAACAAAAGACGCACGTGTCGTTATTGATGGTAAGGGATATTATTTCCACCCAGATTCTGGCGAGCTTTGGAACAACAAACTGAGAAAAGTCTACAGGCACACTTATGTCAATGGCTCTTACGATGAATTGTGGTACTACTACGATAATGACGGTAATATTTACGAAGGTCCTTTGACACTTGATGGCAAAGAATATTACTTTACACCTGGCGAAGTCAGATGGAAAGTTTTTAAAAATCCTGATGGCACCGAAAGTTTTTATAATGAAGACGGTGTTAAGGTCTATAATGACTGGGGTTCCATTAGATATATGTTCACGAGGGGTTATTTATGGACGCCAAAAATCTATTTGGATGAAAACGGCCATGTCGTTCACGGCTTTAGGAATATCGACGGTCACCTGTACTACTTTGATGAATATGGCTCTCTAAGAGATGATGTTCCGGGCAGTCCTAAACCTTTATTTGAGGTTGATGGAAACCAATATTTCGCTGATTTCTATAGAGAATACGGCGATACCCGTGCGGCCATCCTTACCAACCGTATCTTTACTTATAAAGGAATCACCTATAGTGCTGATGAAACAGGAAAACTGACAAAGGTGACGGATAGAAAGCAGTACATCAATGTTGGCAATGATTGGTACTATGTAGATGCTGATGGCAGTATCCTAAAAGGTGAACAAACCATTGACGATGTAAAAGTTTACTTTGATAAGAACGGTAAACAAGTTAAAGGTGCTTTTGCTGACAATGGTCACTACTATGACAAAGACACTGGGGCTATGTGGGTCAACCGTCCTATTGAAGTGGATGGAGTTTGGCATTACCTCAATCAAGATGGAGAATTTGTCAAAGGAGCTTTTGCCAATAACGGTCACTACTACGACAAAGACACGGGAGCCATGTTAACTAACCGCTATGTCGAAGCTGATGGCAACTGGTATTATGTCAATCAAAATGGTGACAAACTCTACGGAGCTCAAACCATTGATAGTGTGCAAGTTTACTTCGACCAAAATGGTGTGCAAGTTAAGGGCACCTTTGCTAGTGATGGTCACTACTACGATCCAGATACTGGGGCTATGTGGACTAGTCGCTTTGTTAGTACAGGCGATAACCACTGGTACTATGTCAATGACAAAGGAGATAAGGTAACCGGTCTTCAAACCATTGATGGTAAAACCTATCATTTTGATGACAATGGTCTCCAAACAAAAGGCAGTCGTGTCCTTATTGATGGTAAGGGATATTATTTCCACCCAGATTCTGGAGAACTTTGGAACAACAAACTGAGAAAAGTCTACAGAAATACTTATGTCGATGGTACTTACGATGAAGTCTGGTACTACTACGATAATGATGGCAATATTTACAAAGGGCCTTTGACACTTGATGGTAAAGAGTATTACTTTACACCTGACGAAGTCATTGAAGACACCCTTAAAAATCCTGATGGCAGCTTGAGTTATTATGGTAAAGACGGAGCCAAGGTTTACAAGGACTGGGGAACCTTGAGATTGATGTACTTGAGGGGTTACAACTGGACTGTCCATATCTATCTTGACGAAAATGGGCATGTTGTCCATGGTTTCAGAACAATTGATGGCAAACTCTACTACTTTAATGAAAGCGGTTGGCTAGAAAATAATCCCTTTGTTGGTTCTAAAAGTTTATTCACCGTTGATGGCAACCAATATTTCGCTGATTTCCATGAAAAATACGGTAATACCTATGCCGCTATCCTTACCAACCGTATCTTCACTTATGAAGGAGTCACCTATAGCGCTGATGAGACAGGTAAATTGACAAAAGTGACGGACGAATAGAAAGCAGTACGTCAACGTTGGTAATGATTGGTACTATGTAGATGCTGATGGCAGTATCCTAAAAGGTGAACAAACCATTGACGATGTAAAAGTTTACTTTGATAAGAACGGCAAACAAGCCAAGGGTGAACTTATCACCGAAAATGGTAAGATTCATTACTACGATCCTCATACAGGTGCTCGTGTGTCAAATACAACCCTTACAATCAATTTTGACGATAAGGGCAACGGCAGAATTATTTAAAAATCAAAGCACTGTATGCACATAAATAAAATATCTCCGTTTTCTAATAGATAGAAGACAGAGATATTTTTTGTTTTATAGTCATTTCATTTTGAAACAGTAAAGACAACTTTTTATCAATCTGCGGGAAACAACGGAGTTGTACCTAAAGCCGGTCGCCGTAGTGGCCTAAGGGAGTGGGACAAAGAAAATATTCAGTGGATGTTTTCTTCATGAGCTTAAAAAACTAAAAAGCGAATCGGGATTTCGTAGAAATCGATTTTGTAGTCCCACCCCCGCACAGTTGATTAGGTAGACCGCTATCACTTGCAAAGCAAGGGATGAGGACTTCCAATCAACCACTGCGTCAAACTGTTACGGCTATTTATATGACAATCCTAGAGACTTTTGTCCCACTCTCAGGTAAATGGAAAGACTTTTGGCTTTCCATTAGCCATGAAAGCGCAGGTTTGCTGGCGTGCCGACCACCTAAGGCAGACTAGGCTAGGAATACTAGTTATAAACTAAATAACTATAAAAGACCTGTTCTATTTCCCTCACTTGACTTTTCGTATCTTATGAGAATCAAAAACCAGCTAACTGCTGGTTCAAGCTTCATCAGCGTTTTTTTATTAAGTTAAACTTGTTAATGAACGCATAATCAAATCAATATCTTGATTCTCTAGTTCATGTATAATGTGTAAATACGTTTTTTGAGTCGTGGTCATACTGGCATGCCCCAATCTCCTAGCAACACTAGCGATTGAAACACCTGAAAACAACAAGAGAGAGGCATGGGTGTGCCTTAAACTGTGTATTGAGATTTCAGGAATTTTTGCCGCACGACAGCGTCTAAATAATCGATCATTAACAGTAGAATTATACACCTTGCCTGAAACAAAAATGGGTTTATCCTCAGGCAAATCCTTGGTTAATTCAAAAAACTGAATCACTAACTGCCAATCAATTTGAACTTTTCGGATAGAAGATCTATTTTTCGTTGGTAAAAAACCTCCGCTACCTTTATAGTCCCACGTTTTATCAATGGTAATCACCTGATGGCTAAAATCAAAATCCTGCGGAGTCAATGCCAAAGCTTCTGAAAAACGCAAACCGGTTTTAGCAATTAATAAAATAAACCAATCCCAAGAGACTTCATTTCCTAAATCAAGCGCTGTCAACAACGAACGCAATTCAAATTGGCTCAAATATTTTGTCCGTTTGGTTGTCGGCATTTTTCCTTTAATAATAGCCTTGCGAGTTGGATCTTTATCTATTATGCCATCATCTAAAGCGTCTAATATTGCACCTTTTAATTGATGATGAAAATCCATCGTTGTTTGACGTTCATGCTCAAGGGCGTAAGCATTTAACAACCCTTGATAAGCTATCCTATCCAATTGTTGTAATTCCAACTTAGGAGCTAACCGATGTAACCATTGAAGTGTCATCTTATATTTAGCCAGAGTAATCGGTCGAACAGCCCCTTCTTTATAAATCCTTATCCAATTTTTATAATAATCATGAAAATATTGCACTTTTTCCCTCTTTTCTTTCAAAATTAACTTACGCTGATGAAGGGTAAGCAGCTCATCCAACTGACGGAAAAAAGTACCGATAGCTTCTTGTTCAGAATAACTTGGCAATGGAACATCTATTTCCATCATCTTATTTTTAGAGATGTTGTATCTTGAAATCCCTTGTGCAAGATATACAATCTTTCTTCTAACCACTGCTGAACGAAGCATATAGGCCATATAATAGGGTGCAATTCTATCAGTTAAACGGTAACCAAAACAAAAACTATTAAGATAAATGTTTTCAGTATTTCCAAGCCATACAGAGGACATACCAACCTCTTCTGGTGTTTCTGAAGAAGTTGTAAAAAATACATCTCCATATCTCACTTCGTTTTGCTTCTCATCTACTTCAATAGCTTCTATCTTGGTAAGATCAGAAACTGGATTAAGAAATACATTCATGTATGTCACAAAACGACCGTCCCCATGACCAAAATCTGATTTTGTTTTACCAGATAATCCAGTAAATGTACTTCCTATATCCCCCAACTTCCGCTGTTCCCATGCGTCAGTTCGTCAAAAAATTAAAAATCGTACAGGTTCCCTATACGATTCTATATCTCTCAACTCTCTTTGATACCTGTTTCCAACAACCAATCCATAATATTTTTCTTCTCTATTCCATTATAATTTGCAGAGGGCTGAATGGTATCCATTGTTAAAAGGTATTTTGGAAACTGATCTTTAATTTCCTCCAGCGGACGAAGTTCTCTTTCTAAAGTTTCTGGTGCAAGTGTCGTTTCACTCACCTGATAATAAACATAATGACCAAGGTCGGTTACCGCCACAAAGTCAACTTCATATTTATCCACATTTCCAACATAAACATGAGGATACCTGCGTCGCAACTCCAGATAAACAATATTTTCCAACATGTGACCGATGTCTTCTTTGTGATCTGGCAGCAAGAGCCTTCTAAAACCTAAATCAACAGCATAATACTTTTCCAACCGTTGCAGCAAGGCACGCCCTTTTACATCAAAACGCGGCACAGCGTAAAAAAGTAAGCTGTCTGTCAGACTTGTCAAATAGTTTTCCAAAGTGGCATGTGATAAAGAGACACCTTGACTAATCAAGGTATTGCGGATCTTATTCGTAGAAACAAGACTTCCTACACTACTAAGAAGGGCTCGGACAATGCGCTCGATCACAGCAGGGTTCGGATTTCCCAGCCGTGATACAATATCATTCAACAATATAGAGTTGTAAATACCTCTTAGATAGTCGATTCTCTCTGCATAAGTTGCCGTTTGTAGCAGATAAGGAAAAGCACTAAACAGATAATCATTAAAATGTTCTGCTCTGCTTTTTTGTTCCAATAAATTCTTTCCAGTAAGATATTCTTCAAAAGACAAAGGCAGAACTTCTATTTCAACATAACGCCCTGTTAAGTTCGTCGCCAACTGACCACTCATGAAGTAGGCATTTGACCCCGTCAGATAGAGATCAATATTGGGATCAATGAATAAACTGTCAGCTACCAGCTCAAACTGATTGACATGCTGAATTTCGTCTAAAAAAATATAGTGCTTCTTATCCTCAACCAAACGCTCTTTGATATAAGAATACAAGACCTTAAAATCACGTAGGTCGTAAAAAGTCAAATCCTCAAAATTGATGGAAATAATTTGCTCCTCTGCAATACCTTCTTTAAGCAATTCCTCTTTAAAAAGCTGAAACAGAACAGACTTTCCTGCACGGCGCACACCATTAACCACTTTGATAATTTGGCGATCACGATGTCTTCTTAGAAACTCTAAATAAAGCGGTCTTTGAATATAGTTCATAATCGTTACCTCAAAAATAGTATAACCTAAATAATTATTATTTTCAAATATTTGGAAATAATTACCTATTTTATTTATTTTTTCTATTTTTTTAAAAATAATACTTGAGCCTTTTCACGGAATATGAATAAAAATAGAAAATAAACACCAAAACTTACGCTGATGAAGGGTAAGCAGCTCATCCAACTGACGGAAAAAAGTGCCGATAGCTTTTTGTTCATTTTTATTTAATAAAGCTACTGGAAAATTTACAAGAATACTTTGATTTAAGTGTTTTATTGTCCCACCTGTTGAATTTCGGATCACATAAGCCATTAAAAACGGAGCTTTTAAATACTGAAAGAGATATTTTTCATCCACTTCATTTTTATCTTTTATTTCAACATTAAATACTCCAGCATTGAGTGTTGCTGGCATTGTTAATCCTTGTACATAAGCGACTTTTCCAAGTGTCCCATCCTTTGTAATTAATATACTACCGTTACTAATTTGTATATGTTTATCTTGCTCATATCTTTCTTTACCAACATAATGGCAAGTTTCATAATTTATCGTTCCATCTTTAAAGTCCGTCCCTGTAATTAACATATACTCTCCATCATCTAAAAATTCAGATGTTCGAAGATTCTGCCACCCAATCCGTGCGTGCATTGTTGTTAACTCTGATAACTTCCGCTGTTCCCATGCGTCAGTAAATCCTAGAAATCTTAGTTTTGGTGTATTCGTCATCCGTTAGCCCCCCAACTTCCGCCGTTTTTTCGTATTTCTGGAAAATCGCAGAAAACCTCAATACAAGAAAAAACCGCCAACGAAGTTGACGGCTAAGAATTTAGGAAGACGGCTGGTCGGCGTACCCAGCATCTCAGATACCTTTTCAGGTGCGGCAGGAACCTTTTCTGCCCTCGACTTCCATTTCTATTATCATTCTACTATTCTTTGAATGACCTGTCAACTTTTTTCAATCGCCCACTATATAAACGCTGCTTCACTTTATACTCACTAACAGTATACATGGTTGGAATATAATAACAATTATTCTTCTTATCAATTTTTAAGGCCAATAAAACATTAGAATCATATCTTTTAATCAGCTCCATACTTTCATTATTTTCTCTAGGGTTTATCCCTACATAATCTGGACTTGAAATGATTTCAGTAATTTTATCAAAGTAAATGAGAACATCTTCATGTTTTTGTTTCACTAAATGCTTTTTTAACCCTTCCTCAAATATCGCCACATCCGAGATAGAGCTGTCTAGATCAACTAGTTTTTTGAAATACGGTAAAATCTCACCAATAATTTTATATTTCATCTACAATCCTCTTTAACTTCTCCATCATCAGCATGTGCTCTTTCTTTCGCCTTTCTTTTTTTAGAGTCTCTAACCTGAGTTGATTTAGATAAAGACCCCCTATCAATTCTTGCCTTTCTAAATTAGGAAGCGGGGGCAATACAATATCTTTTAAAACACTTATGGTTACTTTCCGAACAAGACTTCCCTGCAAATTAAGCACAATTTGTTTTTTTACGTTTTTACTTTCATTCAAAAGATAAAGTAAATATTTTTTTGATAAACCTCTATGAGGGGTAATTTTAACAAAATTCTGAGTAAATAAATAGTCAGCATGTTCTTTCGAAACAATAGCACCTTGTCCTGTAATCATACTGTAAATTAAATCTCCTTCTGATAATAGTTGAACATCATCAAACGTGTGAATTAGTTTATCATTAACCCTTTGATTTTTATGACTATGTAGATCTGCTTCCAAATGTTCTTGAGAATAGAAACGATAAATAGGAGCTGATTTTTCTAATGATTTCTTTATCCTTGTTTGAGGATTTCCCGTTTGAAAAGTCGTGTGTGTTTTCATTTTGTAATTTTCCTGTTTTTATTATTTGTATTGATTATAATATATAAGAAAAAGCAAGCAAAATTTGCTCGCTTTATTTGTAAAAAGGGAATAATTGCATTTTAAATGCGCTCTGCAGCATTATTAAAAAATCTTTCACTCAATTCAATCCCTGCTTAACAGCGAATCTCTCTTTAAACGCAATAAATCTTTAATAGAAATAAGACTTACAGAGACAATAATAAGCATAATTCCAAAGATATCAGCAGGATAAAAGATCTCTCCCATAAAGAAGACAACAAAGATAACAGAAGATATAGGTTCAACAGATGGCAGTAAGCTCCCTTTCACTGCGCCAATAATAGAGGTTCCCTTAAGAAAAACGGTATAAGCAAAAATGGTTCCAATTCCAATCAGGCCAAAAAATGCTATGGTATTATCGAACGTCAAAACACATTCATATTGCCAGCACTGTGTCATGATTGAAAAAGAGCTGCCTCCTATCAGCATGGCTGGTTCAATAACAAGAAGACTTCCCCATTTTTGAATAAGTTTTACTGGAATCAAAATGTAAAGTGAGCAGGACACAGCAGAGAGCAAACCCCAGAAAAGCCCCTCAGGAGTGATAGCTAAACTATTCCATTGGCCATGGGTTGCCATCAGATAGGTTCCAATAACTGCACCAGCGATCGTCAAAAATTCAATGACTGTCGGTCGTGTTCTATGCCTGATACAGACATAAGTCAAAATAAAAATCGGTGTTGTATACTGCAAAACCGTTGCTGTACCTGCGTTTGTTGCTTGAACCGCTTTTAGATAAGCGTATTGATTCATGAGAAGACCTAAAAAGGCAAATAGCACAAGTCTCAAAAGAGCTTTTTGGTCTCTTAGCATCGCTAAAAACGCCGCTTTTTGTTTGAAAAACACTAGTCCAAGTAAGAATAGACCTGACAGTGAGAGCCTCAAAGCAGTCAACAGATTAACATTCATACCATGCGCCATCAAATACTGACCTGACACACCTGAAATTCCCCAAGCAATCCCTGCTGCCAGCACCATTAAACTACCCTTTATTTGTTTAGCCATAGCATTCCTTTCCAGCATATCAGCCTTATCATTGTAACATATTTATAGTCAACGATGTTCTTGAGAATACCTAGCAATCAGCCGTTGTTCTTGCTCTTTCTAGCTCTCTTTTCAATCCACCAGCCAACCAACCAGCCCACAACCAGCAAATAATTTTCTGCTGCACCAAGACCATTTACAAACGACTGCGTCTGTAAAAAATGCACTAAATGATTGGTTCCAATGCAAGCTCCTCCCACAATCAAGGCTAATAAAACCGCCCTTAAATAAAACCAATCATACTTGATATTCACCGCTAGTAAAATAATGATCACAGCAATATCCCAAAATGCGATTTCCCTCTGCCAACTGTGCGCAATGCCGTAACCTGAATGCCTTCCCATATAATCTGGAAAAAACAGCTGCAGCACCGTTGCGCCAAGCATTGCAGCAATGACTAGCACAAACAGCACTCTCAAAAATTTATTCATATTTTTTCTTCCTACTATTTTTTGTTTTGATTTCTAAGCACACGCTTTTTAAGCTCCCAACACTTTTCATCTGAAAGAAGAGGAAGTTGCTGACTCGTCAAAAAATAAGCTAGATAATCAATCTTCTGAGAAATACTCTCATTCGACGAATCCGCAATGGTCGGATCCAGCCACACATCCAGCAAAATCACAAATGAACTAGCCGTCTCAAAAGGATATGGACAGGAAAATTCTCCATTTTTATTGCCTTGTTCAATCATCTCTCCAACAAAAGGCGCAAGCTTATTGACCGTATTTCTTAGCGTAAACAACAGACCAAATGGGACTTTTTCAGCCCAATTGATTCTAGTGAGCTTTTGGAGCATTTGATGGTTAATCAGCTCATCAATCAGACTAAGCAATCGCTGCTTGGCCGACTGAGAATTTTGCTCCGCTAATGTGGCCATTTTTTGATTTAGAGCCTCCGTCTCCTCAGTTATGACTTGCTCTAAAATTTCCTCCTTACTCCTAAAATGATGGTAAACCGCTCCTTTAGAAAGTCCAGAACTACTGACAATATCGCTCATTTTAGTTTCCTTATAGCCTCTTTGGGTAAATAAATCTAAGGCAGCCTTTTTAATTTTTAATTGCGTTTGCAATGATTTTTCTTTTTGGTTCATTTTTTTACTCCAACATCAAAAACAGACCTTTAGTCTGTTTTTGATTATAAAGGACACTTGTAAAATTGTCAATATAAAAAGCCAGTCTTGAAACTGACTTTAAACATCATCTAAGACAATGAGATAGATTTTCTTACCTTTTTCAAATATTTCACATGGTATTTTGGCTCTATAATATCTGTAGTGGGTAAATCTCATTCAGATATTATAGGGCTTTTTGAGTGTATACACAAAAAGTCCCATATGACTTATAATGAAAAGCGACCAAACTCACATTAGAAAGACTCATATGGAACATCTTTCAATACCACAGATTTAATCGGATTGAAAGACAAAAATATCAAAATCTTGTTTGTTT